>JALZBE010000289.1 GCA_030947665.1 Vulcanimicrobiota bacterium
GGCATGAACCGGTGGGTGCGCGCGTATTTCGGGCCGGTGATCGCGCTGCTGTACCCGATCCCCAAGATCGCGATCCTGCCGCTGTTCTACTTCATCTTCGGCACGGGCGAAGCGGCGAAGTGGGCGGCGGTGGCCGTCGGCGTGTTCTTTCTGATGGCGATCAACACCGAGGCCGGCGTGCGGCAGATCGAGACGATCTATCTCGACGTCGCGCGGGCGTACCGGATGCGGCCGGCGACGTTCTTTTTCCGCGTGCTGCTGCCGGGTGCGCTGCCGAATATCTACGCCGGCATGAAGCTGAGCATCGGGATCGGGATCGTGCTCGCCGTCGCCGCGGAGTACCAGCTCACGCGCACGGGGCTCGGATTCGCGATCTTCAACGCTCAGCAGCTGCTCGACGTCGAACGCTTGTACGCGGCGCTTGTTGCCGTATCGCTGCTCGGCTTCGGGCTCGCCACGCTCGTCGATGCGATCGAAGCGGTCGCCTTGCCCTGGCGCGCGCACCGGCGCATGTGACGCACGCCACGATCCCCCAATTCTGATAGGGTCGTCGAGGCCGAATTCGCTCGCCTGGGAACGAAGCGCACGTGGACGCCGACGGAGCGACGGCTGCTCGCAAGCACGTACGAGTTCTCCTGATCGGCGGCGACGCCGGCGAAGTGGCTCGCTGGGCCGAAGCCGCGCACGAAGACGTCTCGCTCGAAGTCAGCTACGCCGCCGACATCGCCGCCGCCGTGCGCGAGGCCGATCATCACGAACTCGACGTCGCGGTCGTCGCGAAGAGCCTGCCCGACGGGTCGTATCGCGATCTGCTGCGCGCGCTGCACGTCACGCGCGAGGAGCTGCCGGTGATCGTCATCGGCACGTTGGACCGCGACGCCGTTCGCGACGCGGGCGCGCTCGGCGCGATCGACGTGGTCGCGCCCGGCGATCTCGTGCGCCTCGGCCCCGCGATCTCGCGGGCGCTGCGCGATGCGGTGCTCGCGTCGTCGCTGCGCCGCACGCGCGCCTCCGCGACGCTGATGGACGAGGCGCTGCGCCGCACGCGCGACGATCTCGCGGTGGTCGCGGTCGACGACGATGGTGCCGTGGCGGTGTACGCGACGCGCCACGATCTCGTCGGGCGGCCGCTGAAAGAATTGCCGTTCGTGCGCGACGAAGGCGAAGCGGAGGCGCTGGCCGCCGCCGTCGGCGCCTTGCATTCGGCGCGGTTGACGCTGGCCGAAGGGACGCTG
This sequence comes from Vulcanimicrobiota bacterium, assembly GCA_030947665.1. Taxonomy (GTDB): domain Bacteria; phylum Vulcanimicrobiota; class Vulcanimicrobiia; order Vulcanimicrobiales; family Vulcanimicrobiaceae; genus Vulcanimicrobium. The sequence continues at coordinate 1,236 of JALZBE010000289.1, forward strand.
GCGGTCGAACCGCTGGCCGCGCCGCGGTCGGACCGCCGCTACGTCGCGATCACGCTGGAACGCAGCGGCCGGCTCGAGCCCGACGAGCGCGATCCGGTCACCGGCCTGCCGCAGCGTCCCGCGTTCGAACGTCACGCGCACGGCGCGCTGGCCGAATGCGAGCGCAACGGCAACTCGCTCGCGGTCTTGTTTCTCGACGTCGACCGCTTCCGCGTGGTGAACGAGCTCGGCGATCACACCGCGGGCGACACCGTGCTGCGCGAGATCGCGGCACGGCTGCGCGAAGCGCTTCCGGAAACGTACGTCGCGCGCTTCGGCGGCGACGAGTTCGTGCTGCTGCGCTGCGAAAACGTACCGGGCGCCGCGCGCGCGACCGCGGCCGCGGCGGCCGCGGCGTTCGCGGCGCCGTTCTGGGTCGCCGGCAAGCCGGTGTATCTGACGGCGAGCATCGGCGTCGCCACCGCGCCCGACGACGCGTCCGATGAGCTCGCGCTGATCGGCACGGCCGAAGCGGCGGTGTTCGAAGCGAAGCGGCTCGGCCGCAACATGGTGCGCTGGTATCGTTCGCCGGGCACCACCTCGTCGCTGGAGCGCGTGCTCACGCGCCGCGACCTGCACGGCGCGATCGAACGCGGCGAGTTCGAGCTGTACTACCAGCCGATGTACGACGTCGGCACGCGCGCGATCCACGGCGTCGAGGCGCTGCTGCGCTGGCGCCATCCCGTGCACGGGCTCGTGCTGCCGGATCGCTTCATCCCGGTTGCCGAAGAGTTTGGGCTCATCGAAGAGATCGGCGCGTGGGTGCTCGACCGCGCGATCGCGCAAGTGCGCGCGTGGGCCGACGCCGGGATCCCCGCTATTCGCGTCAGCGTGAACGTCTCGGCGCGCCAGCTCGACGGCGGGATGCTGCCGGAGCTCGTCGCGCAACTGCTCGCGAAACACCGCGTCGCCGCGTCGTGTCTGGAGATCGAGATCACGGAGTCGTCGATCATGCGCGACGTCGGGGCTGCGATCCGTCTGCTGCGCGCGTTGCGCGAACTCGGCGTGCTCGTGTCGATTGACGATTTCGGGACCGGGTACACCTCGCTGGCGTTCCTCAAGCGATTGCCGGTCGACGCGCTCAAGATCGACCGCACCTTCGTGGCCGACGTCGCGAACGGTACGTTCGACGGCGCCGTGGTTCGCGCGGTCACCACGCTCGCGCGCGGGCTCGGCGTGCGGACCGTCGCCGAAGGCGTCGAGGCGCAGGCCCAGCTCGACCGGCTGCGCGCGCTGGACTGCGACGTGGTGCAGGGCTTCCTGCTGTGCCGCCCGCTCCCGGCAGCGGCGTGCACGACCGTGCTCGCGGCCGCGGAAGGGTGGCCGACCGACTCGCCGAACCGGGGTAGGTCGCGCTCGCGACCACGCCCAGATAGCTCAGTTGGTAGAGCACAGGTCTGAAAAACCTGGGTGTGCGACACATGCCGAGGTAGCTCAGTTGGTAGAGCAACGGTCTGAAAAACCGTGTGTCCCCGGTTCGATTCCGGGCCTCGGCATTTCAGAAACCCCGTCAAAAGCTGGCGGGGTTTTGATTTCCTACAGTTTATCCGCTATCGATCGGACAATTCATCAACAATGCCGGGGTGTTGGCATAGCTGAAGACTACGCTACGAACACTATGGCGCGAACCCGAACCTTAACCTGCACGGTTTGTGGATCGGAAAGAATCCGTTTGCGTAACGGAGCTTTCCGATGTCCCTCTTGCAGTAAACGACGTAACCGTGAATATTACCGGAGTAGCGCGGTGCGTCGGCACAAAGCACGACGTTCCTACTATTTGCGACGTTATGGGGTTACGCTAGAAGAGGTGGAGCGAATCCTCTCCGAACAGGGTGGTAGCTGCGCGATTTGTCGCAAGTTCTGGAAATGCTGCAAGCCGGCAAAGCGAGCGCGCGATGAGAATCTCTTCCTTCATCACCTTTGTATCGATCACGACCACAAACGTAAGACTGTACGCGGCTTGCTGTGCAACGCGTGTAACACCGCAATCGGATTGTTCGAGGAGGACCTCGACCGGTTTGAAGCAGCTGTGGCTTATCTGCGAACTGGCGCACTCTGCGGGTCCGGCCCGTCGAACCAATCGTCGGGGGTGTCCGCCATGTGGCCGACGTTTGCCGGGCGTGGCCGTTCAGCCTCGACGGTCACGAGCCGGCTCGACGAACCTTCCATCTCGGCGGGCGCGTAAAGCTGCGTCTGGCGGGGCCAACCCCCTTCGGGCCCATTTCCATTGTCCCACGTCCCGCTCACCGGTCGGTCAGAGTTCAATTCCAGCGGAGGCCTGCTTTCGCGTCGCCTGTGTCTACCCCGTGTCTATGGATTGGGAAGGCCGGCGCTCGTCGAAGCGCACGCAGAGTCATGGAAGGTGTGACCGTAGAACGGGAGCCCGAAGTTGTCTGCGGGTTCACAACGTCCTCGATTCGAGCGCGAAAGTTCGCCTTGTTTATCCTCGTTGAGAGCGAGCAGGTCCTGGGGACATCGCACTTCGTCGGCTCGAATCCAAAACAACATCTGATTGGACAGGACAACCATGGAACAATATGATCCCATTCGAGTCGCGCCGAACAACTATACGGTCGTTTTTGAAAATGATCGGGTCCGAGTACTGTCATTCCACGGGCGTCCGAAAGACAATTGGGGCCTTCACGCACACCCCGACGCGGTCGTGATCTCGCTAAGCGAATACATCGTACGCAACGCCATCGTCGGCGCCGAGCCCACGGTGCGGCACGGGACGCTTGGAGACGTGATGTGGAGCTCTGCGAAATTGCATACCGGCGAAAACATCGGCAGCACTGATATGGACTGCATACTCGTCGAACTGAAGGAGCCGAGGCCGTAGCTCGGTCCTTATCGTCGGCGCTGAGGCTAGGTGATTGCGACAGCTGATCCCGGACGATTCACCGGCAAGCGAGGCATCGCCGGTCCCCTCGAATCGGAGTTCAACCGCGATTCTCCAACTTTCTTTTTCGAACGACCGCGAAAACGGAAACTCGCGAAACCGCAATCGGTTCATGGGAGCGCCAAATGAGAAAGGCGCAAAACTGAATGAACTCCAGCACCATTGCGTATCCGCGTAGCGTCCACGAGACATACCTCGGTATCGTCCAGCTCGCGCGCACCATCGACAAAGCGAAGATGGTCGCGAACGGCACGATCGGCGAGTATCACTATAATTGTCCGATGGACCAGGCGCTCTTCACGGAATTCGGGATCGACGGCAAGAAGCTCGCCGCTGTCGTCGCTGATGTCGTCAAGGATCCGAGTCACGGGCCCGCCATCGAGGCGTACGTGAAGCCGCTCGTGCAGAAGAAGTCGCCGCTCGACGTCGAGCGCTTCAACCGCGATACGCTCGGTCACAAGCCGACCGGCGACAGCCTCGCGACGTTCGAGACGCTGCGCGCGAAGATCGCACCGGATCGCACGGATGTCACGACATGGCCGGATCTGCTCGATCTCGACGAAGGCCGCTCGGTTCCGAAACGGACCGGCGGAGTCTAGACCGACCCGAGGG
>JALZBE010000290.1 GCA_030947665.1 Vulcanimicrobiota bacterium
GTACGACGTCGCGGCGCTCCACGTGCCGGACGTCAGCCGGCGCGCGCCCGAACCGTCCGCGTTCACCAGCCACAGATGTGACGGCGGGTCGTTGCTGCGGCTGAGGTAATCGTCATTGGTGATCTCGATGAAGTCGCGGTGCTGCGCGATGCGTGCCGGGGGATCGTCTTGCGTGATGTACGCGAGCGCGCGCCCGTCCGGCCGCCACGCGAACTGCTGCACGCCGAACTTCACCTTCGTGACCGCACGCGCCGTGCCGCCGGCCGCGGTCATCAGCTGGATCTGGCGCTGGTGGTTCTTGTCGAACGACAAGAACGCAAGCTGCTTGCCGTCGGGCGAGTACGCCGGCTGCGCGATCCCCTCGACCTTCGCAGTCAGCGCACGCAGTGCACCGGTCGCGACGTCGACGGTGACGAGCGCGGTGTGCGATTTGTCGGCTTTCGTATCCTGGATCGTCCGCACGACAGCGATATGGCCGCCGTCCGGTGCGAACACCGGTGATGACAGGCCGACGATGCGCGCTTCGTCATCGGGCGTGAACGTCGCTGCCGCGGCGGCCGCCGACGGCACAGTGAGAGCGAAGACTGCAAGCGGAAGGACGAAGAAGCGCATGCAGGCCGATGTACGAGGCTCCGCCGGGCGTGTCCTAGGGCGCGGCCGTCTCGATCGTAAAGCCGCCTTGCGCGTCGGTAAATCGAAACGTGAAATAGAACGAACCCACCCCGTCGTCGCCGACGCAGCGCAGCGTGGAGCCCGGCTCCGCGACAATCACCGGTATCGTACCGCAATTGACATCCACGTGTGACGTTCGGTCGGTGCTCCGGCGCCCGAAATATCGCGCGGCAATTTCGCGAAGAGGAGCGATCACCGCGACGGAACTGCTGGGATCGGCCCGTAGCCCGAGTCCCTTTTCAAAATGCACGTCATACGTCAGCGTGACATCGGCGATGACGACAGTGCATCGTACGTGCGTCCCTTCGTGCAAGACGATGCGCGACGGGCAGCGGGCCGCCCCGAGCAAACCGCGTCGGCCGACCTCGCCGTGACTTAGGTACGCCGCGCTACCTCGCAAATAGCGTTCGAGGGCTGACCCCGCGATGGTCACGCTGCCTTCGCGCCGCTCGGCGATTGCGGTGCCGAGAACGCGCGCCGCGCGCGACATGAGACTTCCAACCCCGCCGACGTCGAGGTTGCCGCTATAAACGACCGGCAACGACACCTGTCGCCGCGAAAGGTCCGGCGCTTCGATCTCACACGTGATGAAAGGCGGCGCGTGAAGCACACGAACCGCCGCGCCCGGACACCGTACCATGAACGGCTCTCCATGTTGCTGCTCTAGGTCCTCCGCGATCGAGCGCTCGCCGGTGCGCTGCACGAACAACACGTCGACCTCGTGAAGCTCGAGGTCTCGGCGATCCCTGCGCATCGCCACGTCGACCGCGAGCTCGTCGCCGGCGATCGGGATCGCGCACCGCGCGCTGCGCCGGCCGGTGAGGTCGAGCAAGCGCGGGCAGCGCGTGGCGCCGACGCGGACGGCGGGGTTGCGTGCGGCGATCATGTCACCAACACTGCGGTCGACCCGACGCGCAATCTCGTTGCCGTTTGCGAAGATCGGAAGGGCGTAATCACGCAGCGCCCACAGCGCGCCGCAGCAAACGAGCACCGCGCCAAGCACCCCCGCCCCGATGAGCACGGCGCGATCGTTCATGCCGCGCTCTACGGGGCGGCCGCGACGCTGTCCTCGGCCAATCCGCCCGTACGGCGGGCCCGTTACCCTAAGCGCCGGGGCTACCGGCATTACTCGGAGGCTTTGATTATGTCACGACGGACATTCCGTTCTTCGCTTGGCGTCGTCGCGGCGCTGGTCGCGCTGGCCGGGATCGGGTCGCTCTACGGCGTTCGCGGCGCAACGGGTTCGGATCACGCCGATTCGCCCGCCGTGCTCGCACGCCCGGGCGCCGATCTCACCGACGTCTACGTGTTCCCCGCGCCCCGCAACGACGCGAACGTCGTCCTCGCGGTCGACGCGCACCCGCTCATCGCGCCCGGGATGGGCGCAACGACGTACTTCGATCCGGGCGTCATGTACCAGTTCCGGATCGACAACACCGGCGACAAGGTCGAGGACCTGGTGATCCAGTTCTCGGCGAGCGAGCCGCAGAACGGGTCGCAGACGATCACGCTGTACGGCCCCGGCAAACCGAATCAAACGGGCACGTCGTCGACGTGGCTCGCGCCAAGCGGCACGTTCAAGTACAATGACAAGAACGCGAGCGTCAAAGGCATGAAGGTGTTTGCCGGCCCGCGCGAGGACCCGTTCTTCTTCGATCTCGGACAGTTCTTCAAGATCGTGCCCGATCGCAACTTCGGCAACCACGGCGCGGGCAAGACCGTGCCGCCCGCGTCGGCGACCAGCTTCCGCGGGTTCGCGCAAGGCAGCGGCTGCGACACGACGGCGGCGCAAGACTTCCTCGCAGCCAACAAGTTCAACGTGCTTTCGCTCGTGATCGAGCTTCCGCGCACCATGCTTACGCCGGCGGGCAGCGCGCCCGGCAAGGTCAGCGTGTGGGCGAGCGCGTCGGTGAAAGACGCCGCGGCGCCGTACGGCGCGAGCTACGCGCAGATCGAGCGGCTGGCACGGCCCGCCGTCAAAGAAGCGTTTGAATCGTTCGACAACCACGACAAGACCAATCGCAGCGCACCGACCAACGATCCCGCGCTGGCCGACGCGATCGTGAGCTTCACGACGACGGGCGCGGGCCGTTCGGCGGAAACCGCGGGCGTGCTCAAAGCCGTGCTGACGCCCGACGAGATGCTGGCCGATCTCTCGCAGACCGGCGTCAAAGCGGCGTACCTCGGCACGGAGACCGGCGGTGCTACGGGCAGTAAATTCGGCGGGCGCGGCTTGGCCGACGACGTGATCGACATCTCGCTCGGCGCGATCTTCGGCAATACCGTGTCGGCGCTCAAGCTCGCGCCGGACGACGGTAAAGAGTCGAAGTGCCTCACGAGCGACAATGTCGGTCCGAACGGCCACCACTTCACCGACGCGTTCCCGTACATCGGTGAGCCGACGTAGCGATCGCGTGAACGTTCGCGGTACGATGGTCATCGCGGCGATCGCCCTCGCGGGCGTCGCCGCGTGGCCGTCGTTCGTGGCGACGCGCGAAGCGCAGGCATCGGCCGTACCGGCGCCTGCGCCCGTGCTCGCCGATTACGTCCAGCGCGATCGCCTCGTCACGTTCTACGAAGGCGCCGTGCGCCGGCATCCCGACCAACTCGTCACGCGCATGCTGGCGTCGCAGTACTTGCAGCGCTTCCGCGAGACTGGCGACGCCGGCGATCTGCTGCGCGGCGAGCACGCCGCGGAACGGTCGCTCGCGCTCCAGCCGCGCTTCAACGTGCCAGGCGAGATGACGCTCGCGTCGTCGCTGACCTCGCTGCACCGCTTCCGCGACGGATTGCTGCACGCGCAGCGCGCGCTGGAGATCGAACCCGGCAACGCGGCGGCGGCCGCGCAGGTCGCGAGCGCCGATGTCGAGCTTGGCCGGTACGATGACGCGAACCGGCTGCTGCGCGCGGCCCATGCGGGACGTGAGCCCAACGTCGCGCTCGACACGGCGTCGGCGCGGTACGACGAATTGACCGGCAACCTCGCCGGCGCGCGGCGCTCGATCGACCGCGCGCTCGTCGAGTCTGACAGCGTCATGGACAACCCGGCCGAGTCGCGCGCGTGGTTTCATTTTCGCGCAGGCGAGCTGGCATGGGCCGCGGGCGACGGCTCGACGGCGGAACGACGGTTTCGCGAAGCCCTCGGCATCTTCCCGAACTACGCGCGCGCCTGGAACGGTCTCGCGCGGATGTATTGGGGCGAGCGCCGGTGGCCGGAGACGCTCGATGCCGCGTCGCACGCCGCGAAGCTCGTCCCGCTGCCGGAGACGCTCGGCTACGAGGCCGACGCGCAGCGCGCGCTGGGTGACGCCGCCGCGGCGCGAGCGACGGATGACCTGATCGACGCGATCGCGCGCATCGGCAACGCCGGCCGCCTCAACGATCGGGCGCTAGCGACGTACTTTGCCGATCACGCCCGCCGCCTCGGCGAGGCGATCGCCATCGCGCGCCGCGACGTCGCCGCACGCGACGACGTGCTCGCAGAAGACACGCTGGCCTGGGTGCTCGCCCGCGCCGGCCAGTACGCGCAAGCGCGCGACGCCGCACGCAAGGCCGTGCGCGCAAACACGCAAGACGCGCGCCTTCTCTACCACGCCGGCGTGATCGCAATGGAGTCCGGTGACCGCACCGAAGCCGCGCGCCGCTTGCGCGCGGCCCTGGACCTCAACCCGCAGTTCGATCCCGTCGAAGCCGGCGACGCGCGCACGCGTCTCGACCGATTGTAAGCCGCACGCTGGTCGCGCGCTTCACGATCGCTGATGGCCCAGATGCCAGCCGTGCTTTTCGCACGGGTACGGCCGCAAGGCGCGCGTCGTCTTCGGAATCGCGCGCTCCGCGAGCTTTTTTGTCCCGAACGCGGCCTTCGGTGCGCCGTTCTTGTTGTAGCAGGAGCGCGTGCCGCCGCGTTTGCGCGGCTTGCGGTCATCCAATGCGCGCGACGAGCACCGCGATGTCGTCCGATGCCTGCGTCGTGCCAAGCACCTGCTGCACGATGGTGCGCGCCGGACGCTCGCCGTGCGCGACGTCGTCGCGGCCGAGCGCCTCGTGCAGGCGGCGCTGGCCTTCGTCCGTGTCACGCGTCGCCTCGGTGAGTCCGTCCGTG
>JALZBE010000291.1 GCA_030947665.1 Vulcanimicrobiota bacterium
GGCTGCGGCGGACGGCCGCGCTTCAGGTAGATGATCGCTTCTTTGTCGCCGACGAGGTGCAGCCGGTCGTGGATCTCGGGGATCGCGCCGCGCGGGTCCGACAGCCGCCGGATCTCGCGCTGCTGCCGCTCGCGGCGCGCCTTGAGCGCGACGATGTCGTGCTCCACGCCGTGCAGCTGGTGGGCGAGCGCGACGTTGCGCCCGATGACGTGCGCGTACTGCACGCCGATCAGCGACAGCACGATGAGCGCGACGCCCACGACGCCGATCCGGCCCAAAATGCGGACCAACGCCGGCGCGTTCATCAGCCCCCGGCCCCGATGCGCCGAAACTTGCGGTAGCGGCCGTCGCGCAGGTCGTCCGGCGTCACGGTGACGAGCGCGTCGAGTGCGTGCACGACCGCGTCGAGGACGCGCGCCAGGGTGCCGGCAGCGTCGCGGTGCGCGCCGCCGATCGGCTCGGGGATCACCTCGTCGATGATGCCGAACGCGAGCAGGTCGTCGGACGTCAGCTTCAACCGTGTCGCCGCTTCTTCCGCACGGGCGGCGTCGCCCCAGAGGATCGCCGCGGCGCCTTCGGGTGAGGCGACCGAATACACCGCGTGCTCGAGCATCAGCACACGGTCCGCGAGCGCGAGCGCCAGCGCGCCGCCCGAGCCGCCCTCGCCGATGATCGTCGCGACGATCGGGACGCCCGCATCCGCGAGCTCGTAGAGCGACTGCGCGATCGCCTCGGACTGCGCGCGCTCTTCCGAACCGATGCCCGGATCGGCGCCGCTGGTGTCGACGAACGTCACCACGGGCAGGCCGAGGCGGTCGGCGAGCTGCACGAGGCGGATCACCTTACGATAGCCTTCCGGCGACGGCATCCCGAAGTTGCGGTAGACTTTCTCCTTGGTGTCGCGGCCCTTGTCTTGCGCGATCGCCATCACGCGGCGGCCACGCAGCTTCGCAAAGCCGCCGACGATGGCGTGGTCGTCGCGAAAGTGCCGGTCGCCGTGGAGTTCGTCGAACTGGTCGAGCGCGCCGATGTAATCCGAGCCGAGCGGCCGTTTTGGATGGCGCGCCATATTGACGCGCTGCCATGGCGTCATCGTGCCGAACACCTCGCGCTGAATCTGCGCGTATTTGTTCTCGAGGCCCTGAATCTCCGCCGTCATGTCGACCGGCTGCTGCGCGGCTTGCGCCTTGAGCTCGGCGATGCGCTGCTCGAGTTGCAGCAGGCCCTTTTCACGCTCGACGATGACGTTCACGCGTGCGTCTCCGCCGACGGCGGCGCGGCCGGAGCGGGCGCGAGCCCGCCGGGAGCGTGCCCGTTGAGCGGGCGGCGCGCGCCGACGCCGTAGTCGAGCAGCCGCACCAGCCGGCTCTTGAGGTCCGAGCGCTCGACCACCATGTCGATCGCGCCCTTCTCCAGCAAGAACTCCGCCGTCTGGAAGTTGTCGGGCAGCTTCTGGCGGATCGTCTGCTCGATGACGCGACGCCCGGCAAAGCCGATCGCGGCGCGGGCCTCGGCGAGCACGATGTCGGCCTGAAACGCGAACGACGCCGACACGCCGCCGGTCGTGGGATCCGTCAGCACGCTCAGGTAGTAGCCGCCGGCGTCGCGGAAGCGGCGCACGGCCAGCGTCGTCTTCGCCATCTGCATCAAGGCCAGCATGCCTTCTTCCATGCGCGCGCCGCCGCTCGCGGTGAAGACGACGCACGGCAGCTTGCGCTCGCGCGCGCGCTCGAAGAGCTGCGTGATGCGTTCGCCGACGACGGTCCCCATCGTGCCGCCGCGGAAGTTGAAATCCATGACGCCGAGCGCGACGGGGTAGCCGCCGATCGACGCGAAGCCGCACATGACGCCTTCGGTGAGCTTGGACTTCTCACGATCGCGCTGCAGCTTCTGCGTGTACGGCACTTTATCAGCCCAGCCGAGCGGATCGCCGGGCTTCAGATCGCCGCCGATCTCCGTGAAGTCGGCGTCGACCAGCAGCGAGATGCGGTCGAACGCGTGCATGCGGAAGTGGTGGCTGCACGTTGGGCAGACCCACATGTTCGCGGCGAGATCGGGGCGGTAGATCATCGCGCTGCACTTGGGACACTTCGTCCACTGCGCCGCCTGGTCGGCGGCGATCGGGGTCGCGCGCCGCAGCCGCAGCCACTCGGGCATCGGCATTATGCGCGCCCCGCCGTCATCGTTTGCCTCGCAGGCGCGCGCCGTAGATGCGGCCGAGCTGCTTGAGGTAGTTGAAGATCTCGCCTTGGTTGAGCTTCGACTCGCCGGCGACGCGGTCGGTGAAGACGTACGGCACCTCGAGCGCGCGGCCGTAATGCGCCTTCGCCATGACTTCGAGGCCGATCTTGAAACCGATCGGGTCGAGCTCGACGCCGTCGAGCGCCTCGCGCTTGACGAGGAAATAGCCCGACGTGATGTCCTTGATCGGCACCAGCGGGTGCGCAAGCGCGATCGCGACGCGCGACGTGATGATGCGGCGCTTCGGCCAGTTCTCGATCCCGCCGCCGGGAACGTAGCGCGAACCGACCGCGAGCCCGTACCCGCCGTCCGCCAGCGCACGGACCATGCGCGGCAGGATCGTGGCGTCGTGCGAGAAGTCGGCATCCATCGCGCCGAGCGCGACCGAGTCGGCGCGCGCGAACTTCCAGCCGTCGATCACGCCCGACGACAACCCCATCTTGCCGGGGCGGTGCAGGCAGCGCACGGGATAGCCCTCGTGCTCGAGCCGGTCGACGATCGCGCCGGTGCCGTCGGGCGAGTTGTCGTCGACGACGACGATCTCGCCGTCCAAATCGTTTGCGGCGAACACGTCGCGCAGCGTCGTGACGAGCTTCTCGATCCCGCCCGCTTCCTTGTACGTCGGGACGACGATCGAGAACTTCAGCCGCGTCGCGGGGGGCGCCGACGTCATTTGAGCTGCTTCATGGTGGGAAAATTCGCCGCGTCGAACGGCGCGAGGTCAGCGTACTGATCGGATTCCTGGCGCATCAGCTGCACGCCGTCGTCAGTGACGCTCTCGATCTCGGTGCTGGGAACCGCGACGTTCTCGCCGTCGCGCGCGTCCCAGCTGACGATGACGAGGTCCGCGCTGCGCGAGTCGCCCTCGGCGTACACGGCTCGCACGGCGCCGACGCGGGTGCTGCCGGCGAAGACGGGGGTTCCTGGGTCGAGCGATTCGAGGGTGCGTGCCATGGTCGAACCAGAGTTGTACGCCGCGATCACGTCTTGCTCCGCTCGCTCGCATCCAGCGCGGCGAGGGCGCGCAGCAGCGCTTCCTTCGCATCGGACCGTCCCCGGAAATGGCGTTCAAGCGATTCGTTGAGGACCGCGTTCATGCTCTTGCGTTCGGACTCCGACCGTCGTTTCAGCTCGTCGTACACATGGTCGTCCAGGCGCGCTGGAAACGCACGCATGGTCGCCCCATGATACCACAGTGATATCATAGGCGCAAGCGGACGCCGCGCGGCGGTTTGGCGGACTCGGCGGGGGTCGAGCTTCGGCGTAGAAGGGCGGGGCCATGAGCACCACGCCGTTGCCGGCCCAAGAACCGGTTGTTTCACCCGGCACGACGCGCGTCGGCGTCGTCGGGGTCGGCCGCATGGGTGCGAACATCGCGCGCCGCTTGCACGACGCCGGCTACGTCGTCGCGGCCGTCACCGACGCCGCGCGCGAGCGCGCCGGGGAGCTCGCCGGCGAGGTGGGGGCGCACGTGCCGGACACGCTTGCCGGGGTCACGGCCGCATGCGACGTCGTGCTCACCGTCGTGACCGACGACGCGGCGATGCGCGCGATCTTCGCGCGCGACGGCGACTCGCTGCTGCGCGGCGCGCACGGCACGGTGTTCGTGAACTGCGCGACGATCACGCCGGAGGTGCACGTGGAGGTCGACGCGCTCGTGCGCGACGCCGGTGCGACGGCGGTCGAGGCGTGCATGGCAAGCTCCATCCCGCAGGCGCGCGAGGGCAAGCTCTACCTGATCTGCGGCGGTGACGAGGACGCCTTCGCGCGCGTGAAGCCGCTGCTCGAAGCGATGAGCGTGTCGCTGCGCTGGGTCGGCGGACCGGGCCGCGCGGCGCAGGTGAAAGCGCTCGTGAACATGCTGATGAACATCAACACCGCCGGGCTCGCCGAAGCGCTCGGGCTCGGCGCCGCGCTGGGCCTCGATCTCGCCGCGCTGCAAGACGTGTTCGCGAACACCGGTGCGAACTCGCGCGTGCTGGAGACGGACGGAGCAGACATGGTCGCGCGCGAGCACGACGTGTACTTCTCGGCCGCGCACGCGGCAAAAGACTCGGGCATCGCGCTCGCGCTGGGCGAACGCGTCGGGTTGAAGCTGCCGCTCGCGGCGGCGACCAAGGCGCAGTACGACCGGCTCGTCGCGGCCGGACACGGCGAGCTCGACAAGTCGGCGATCGCGGAGCTGACGTTCCCGGGCCGAGGCGCACGATGATCGCCGAGGTGCGGCGCGTCGTGCTGGAAAGCGGCGCGACGACGACCGTGGAGTGCTGGGGCGATGCGGGACCGGCGATCCTGTGCGTGCACGGGATCAGCTCGTCGCGGCGCGACTTCACGCGGCTGGGCGAAGCGCTGGCGAGCACACACCGCGTGTTCGCGTACGATCAGCGCGGGCACGGCGACGCGGAAACCGACGCGCCGCTGACGCTCGACGCGCTAGCCGCCGACCTGCGTTCGGTCGCCGACAGCATCGGCACCGTCGCGGCGGTCGTCGGACACTCGTGGGGCGGCGCCGTCGCGC
>JALZBE010000292.1 GCA_030947665.1 Vulcanimicrobiota bacterium
ATGATGGGCTTGCCGATCCTAGCAAATGTCACTTGTAAAACGCAAGTCACGGAGTACGGCTTGGAGCTCGAACCGGCGGTGGTCGAGCTCGATCACGGCGGACGCACCGCGGTCACCGTGCCGTCGCTTTGCGCGGCGAGCGTCACCGTCGCCGGCGAAGCGACGCCGGCGCTCCAACCCGTCCACGCGCCGAACCGGCTGCGGTGCGCCGCTGATAAACCGAAGGCGTCCCGGTATCGGCGGGCGTACTCGGGCGCATGCAGCGCCGTCCGGCCGATTCGAACTGGGGTGATTACGGAGTCGACGATCGCGTCGGACGCCTCAACGAGCTGACGTCCGAACGCGTCGTTCGCGCAGCGGCGGAGATTCGCACCGGACGGAGATTTTGTCTTAGCCTTCCGCTCGACTATCCCGGCGGGAACGTCGTGTTTCCGTTTCGGCTTCCGCCGGAGCGGCGGGTGGTCGATCGGATGGGTGCTCCCGCAAGCGATTTTCCGTTCTCGCGGGCGCGCGAGGGAGCGACCGGCGTCGTCAACGACGACATCGTCACGCTGTGGACGCAGTATTCCACGCAATGGGACGCGCTCGCGCACGTCGGGTCGCACTTCGACGCCGACGGCGACGGCGAGGCCGAAGTCGTCTACTACAACGGGCTCTATCCGGGACCCGACGTCGACGCGATGGCGACGGCCGGGCTGCAAGGCCGCGGCGTCATGGTCGATCTCCAGCGCAAATTCGGCAATGCGAAGACCGCCGTCGACTTCGCCATGTTCGAGGAGGTCATGCGCGAGCAAGGCGTGGTCGTCGAGCCCGGCGACATCCTCACGCTACGCACGGGCTGGGCGCAACTGCTGGTCGACATGAAAGGCGCGCCGGACAAAGAGGTCGTGCACAACTCGTGCGCCGGCCTCGATTCAAGCGACCCGAAAATGCTGAAATGGATCGCCGCAAGCGGCATCGCGGCGATCGTCGCCGACAACCTCGCCGTCGAATTCTATCCGCCCCCATTCGGCGGACCGGGGACGCCGTTGCTGCCGCTCCATGAGGTGTGCTTGTTCAAGCTCGGAATCAACCTGGGCGAGATGTGGTATCTCACCGAGCTCGCGGAATGGCTGCGGCAGAACGAACGCACGCGATTCTTCTTGACCGCGCCGCCGCTGCGCCTGCGCGGCCACGTCGGATCGCCCGTAACCCCAATCGCTACCGTCTGACGGGTCCGAATTCGTGAAGAGTTTCTCGTTGCCCGTCGTCGTCGCGCTGCTCGCGATCGGCGTCGACATCGGTTTGGCGCGGCTCGGCTACGGGCTGCTGCTGCCGGCGATTCGCGCCGACCTGGGCGGTTCGTACGGCACGTACGGGCTCATCGGTGCGCTGCACCTCGCCGGCTACCTCGGCGGCACGCTCACCGCTCCGCCGCTGCTGCGCGATCGTGCGCGGATCCCCCGCGTCATTGCGGTCACGCACGTCGTCGTCGCGCTGTCGGTCGCCGCATCCGCTGCGGCGGCGGGCGTGCTGTCGCTCCTGCTGGCGCGCGTGGTGATCGGTTATGCGAGCGGCATCGGCGTCGCTGCCGTCGTTACGGAGATGCTCGAACGCGTGCCGGTGGCGCGACGCGGTTTGGCAAGCGGGATCGCGTGGGGCGGCGCGGGTCTCGCGCTCGTCGTGTCCGCGCCGGCCGGCGCATGGGCGCTCGGCGACCCGCCGCGGTGGCGGATCGCGACTTTGCTGTGCGTTATACCAGCACTTGCGATCGCGGCGCTCGCGCTGCGCCTCGCGCCGCACGAGCCGGTAACCGGCGGCGCCGCCGCCGGTGATTCGCCGTTCGTCTGGCGCGATCTGCTGCGCGCGCGCAATGCGTTCTTCGTCGCGGCATATGCCGCATACGGGATCGCCTACATCGCGTACGCGACGTTCGCGGTCGCCGCGTTCGCTGCGCGCGGCGTTCCGCCGCCGGTCGTGACGGCGGTTTGGGCGGCGCTCGGTCTGGCATCGGTCGCCGGGGCACTGGCCGTGGTACCAGTCCTCGCCGGGCGGGGCGCGCGCTTCAGTTTCATGCCGCCGCTCGCCGCCGGGGCACTCGGATGCTGGATCTCGAGCTGGCCCGGCGCGGCGGCGCCCGTTGCGGGAGCGATTTGCGTCGGCATCGGGCTGGCAGCGACGCCGGCCGTCGCCAGCGCGTTCGCGCGCATGCGCAGCGACGCGGCGACCGCCGCCGTCGCATTCACCGCGGTGACGACCGTTTTTGGCGCCGGACAATTGGTGGGGCCGCTCGCGGCGGGTATCGTGGCGGACCGCGTGGGATTGCCGGCGGTTCCGCTCTTCGCCGCGATCGTTTTCGCATGCGGAGCCGTATCCGCGGCCGTCGACGCGCGCCTCGCGCGCTGATCGCCGGGCTCTACCGGCTGCCGCGCGGTCATCGCGAATGAAGAAAATAGCGCCGTACGTCGGGCGTAGGCGCTCGGCCGTGGTCGAACGAACGACGGTCGGACCATCGAGCGCGAGTTGAACTCAGAACGGGAGCGCCGTCGTCATGGAATCAGATCTGAGCCGCGATACGGTCAAGCGCAGCGAGCACTTCTCAGGCGTCCTCGAACAGCAAGGCCGCGTCACGCTCGACGCCGACTTCAACGAGCAGACGCCTACGCCGTCCTTCGGCCATCACAGCGGGTTCGAGATCGGCATCGGCGGCGACCGCCGCGATCTCACGATCGCACGCGGGCGCATCTCCGTTGATGGGCTGCTGGTCGAGAACGATGCCGACACAACGCTTACGACGCAGCCGTTCCTGAGCCGAAACCCGGCCGACCTCGCGTCCGCGGGCGTGACGGGCCCCGGACTCTACGGCGTCTACTTGGATGCATGGGAGCGGCTCGTCAGCGCGATCGACGACCCGTCGGTTCGGGACACCGCGCTCGGCGGCCCGGACGCCTCATCGCGCTCCCGGATCGTCTGGCTCGTGAAGCTCCGTGTCATCGACGCGACGGAGTTCGGCGACAATCCGTCGTGCGCGCGAATCGTCGATCTGTGGAGTCCGAAATGCGCTGCGCGCCGGCCGACATCCGAGGCGCCGTCCGGCACCCAGCATCACTACGCGAAACTCGCGATCGTCGCGTACGACGGTACGATCTTCGCGCTGCCGCGCCGCCGTACCGCGACGGCGACGACGACTTGACGATGCTGTACTGGGGGATCGGCACGCACCTCGGCGAGCCGTGGCCGCAGAACAAGCACGGACACGTGATGGGCGACGTGACCGATCAAGGCAAAGGCTACGGCGATCCCGACGTGCGCGGCAACGAGATCGGCCTCGTTGCACTCGACTACCACACCGACGGCTCCGATCTGGTCGGCTTGATGTGCCTGCGCGCCGCGCAGAGCGGCGGGCTTTCGTGCGTCGCCAACGTGGTCGCCATCTACAACCAGCTCGTGCGCACGCGTCCCGATCTCGTCGCGGCGCTGTACGAACCGCTCCCGTACGACTACCGCGGCGAGCAGCCGCCGGGCGGCCCGCCGTACTACACGTTTCCCGTATTCAGCGAGCACGACGGCCGCATCTTCGTGCGGTTCATCCCGAAGTACATCTACGCATCGCAGCGGCACCCGGAGGCGCCGCGGCTTCCGGCGCTCGCGTGCGAGGCGCTCGATACCGTGAGCGCGATGGCGAACGACCCGACGTTCAACGTCTATATGGATCTGCGTCCCGGCGAGATGCAGTTCATCAACAACTATCACGTGCTGCACGGGCGCACCGCCTACGTCGACGACGCCGCGTCGGGGCACAAGCGCCATCTCAAGCGGCTGTGGCTTGCAACACGCTCGCTGCCGAGCCGGCCCAGCCACTTCGGCAAGCACAACGCGCACTGGTCGGAGAAGCGCAGCGTCAGCCGTATCCGACCCGTGGAGAAAAAGAGCTTCGCCGGATCGTGAGCCACGAGCGTCACGGCGCGAAGCAGCCGAATCGCTTCGATCCCGCGCGCGCCGCGATTCTCGACGATCCCGCGCGCTTCGCGTACGTCGAACCCGACGAGCTCCTGGCGCTGCTCGCGATCCCGCGCGCCGGAACGCTGGTCGACTTCGGCACCGGAACCGGTTTGTACGCACTCGAGATCGCGCGCCGGCGGCCCGACGTGCGCGTGCTCGCGCTCGACGAGCAGCCGCCGATGCTCGCGCACGTTCGCGAGGCGATCGCGCGCTCCGGACTCGGCAACGTCGAGGCCGTGGCGTCGGACGCGCTCGACACGCTCGCCGGCAGCGCGGACCGGATCCTCGCGCTCAACGTCCTCCACGAGCTCGGCGATCTCGCGCTGGGTGAGGTGCGTTCGCTGCTCGCCGCCGGCGGCACGGCGGTGTTCGTCGATTGGAACGCCGATGTGGAGCGCCCGGTCGGGCCGCCGCGCGACCACGTCTACGGCGTCGACGACGCGGCGGCGCGACTCGCCGGCGCGGGATTTCGCATCGTGAGCCGCACGGCGTTCGCGTATCACCACGCCTTTGTCGTCACGCCTGTCAGGTCGGAAGACTAAGGTTCATGGGACGTGCGACCAGAGCCATGCCGTGATCAGCGCGGCGGCGCGCTCCGCGTCGCCGGCGTCGCCTGCGTCATCGACGAGCGTGGTGGAGCGGCCGCCGATCAGCGATGCCTCGATCGCGTCCAGCGCCATCCGCCCGCCGTACCCGACGACGCCTTTCGCGACCGCTGCGTGCACGTCTTCGACGCCGTCCGCGTCGATCGTCATCGCCGGCCACATCGGAAT
>JALZBE010000031.1 GCA_030947665.1 Vulcanimicrobiota bacterium
CGCGTACGCGGGCTCGGTGACCAGCGTGGCCGACGAGCTGATGTGGCCGATCACCGCCATCACGTCGGGCGAACCGGTGGCGAAGGCGGCTTGCACCGTCGCGTCCGCGGGCGTGTTGTGGTCGTCGTACGCGGTGTAGAGCAGGACAGGTTCGAACGACGGGCGCGTGCGGTTGAATTCGTCGGTGGCGCCGCGCACGCCGTCGAGCAGTTGGCGGCCGATGCGCGCGTCGGGCCCGCTCTGCGGGCACACCACCGCAAAGCGCAGCGTGCGCGTGAAGGGCTGAATCTGCGCGACCTGCGCCGCGCCCGCCACCGTGGCGGCGCCGGCGAGAAACTCGGCGCGGATCACCGCGCGACGTACGACGCGAGCGTCGTCCCCAAGAACGCGACCGAGAAGCCCATGTTGGTGAGGAAGACGCGGTCGTTGAGCACGAACACGTCCTTGGCGAGCGCGATCAGGCGCTCTTCGTACACGGTGACGCCCAGCGCGAGCGCGACGCCCGCGTAGTACAGCCAGCCGGCGTGCGCGACGAGGCCGGCGCCGAGCAGCGCGATCGTCATCGCGAGGTGCAGCACGACGGGCCACACGCGCGCGCTGCGCTCGCCGAAGCGCTGTGGAAACGAGCGCACGTCGTTGGCGACATCGAAGCGCACGTCCATCAGCGCGTACAAGATGTCGAACCCCGCGACCCAGACGGTGACGGCGACGAACAGCAGCAGCGCGGGGACGTCGATGCGCCCGGTGATCGCGACGTACGCCCCGAGCGGCGCGCACGCGTCCACCGCGCCGAGCACGAAGTGCACCAGCCACGTGAAGCGTTTGCACAGCGGATACACAACCGCGCCGAATGCGGCGAGCGGCAACAGCTTGAGGCACAGCGGGTTGAGCACCGCGGCGCTCACCACGAGCAGGGCGAGCCCGCCGGCGATCGCCCACAGCATCACCGACGGGCGCAGTTTACCGCTTGCGACGGCGCGCTTCGCCGTGCGCGGGTTCGCCGCGTCCATGTCGCGGTCGAAATAACGGTTCGCCGCCATGGCCGCAGTGCGCGCGCCGATCACTGCGAGCGTGATCCACAGCAGCTGCCACCACGACGGCAAGCCGCGCGCACCCATCACCGCACCGACATACGCGAACGGCAGCGCGAACAGCGTGTGCTCGACGCGAATGTCGCGCAGAAAGAGCTTGAGCGCGGTCACTTGATGCGCTCGCTGCGCGGGCCGACGTCGTCGGGCGAGCCCGATGCCGATGCGAGCAGTCGTGCGAGGCGCTCGGGACCTTGGCCCGACCAGTCGTTGCGCGTGCCGATGCGCGTGAGGTCGCCGATGCCGTACTCTTTCCAGCGTGCGGTGACGCGTTCGCGCGTCGCCGCATCCATGCGGATCTCCGGCGGCCAGTCGCGCGTGTAGCCTTCGCCGGCCGTTTTGCGCGTCGCGTCGATGCCGACTTTGTGGCCCATTGCGAGCTCGTACGAGCCGGCATGGTCGAGATCGTCGACCGGCCCCGGCATGATGACGAGATCGCGCGACGCGTCGATGTTGTTGAGCGCGTTCCAGACGACGCCGCGCACGTCGTGAACGTCGATGTCGTGATCGACCACGAGGATACAACGCGTGAGCATCATCATGTGTCCCAGGCCCCACAGCGCGTTCATCACCTTCATCGCCTGGCCGGGATACGACTTGCGCACCGCGACGATCACGAGGTTGTGAAATCCGCCTTCTACCGGCAGATTATAGTCCGTGATCTCTGGCACCACCATCTGAAGCAGCGGCAAGAAGATGCGTTCGGTCGCCTTCCCCAGCCACGCGTCCTCCATCGGCGGCTTGCCGACGACGGTCGCGCCCCAGATCGCGTCGCGCCGGTGGGTGATCGCGGTGACGTGAAACGTCGGGTAGAGATCGGCCGCGGAATACACGCCGGTGTGGTCGCCGAACGGACCCTCGACGCGCAAGTCCTCGTTGTCGACGTAGCCTTCGATCACGAAATCGGCATCGGCCGGCACGTCGATGTCGGCCGACACCGCTTTGGTGATGCGGATCGGCTTGCCGCGCAGAAATCCGGCGAACGCGAGCTCGTCGACGACCGGCGGAAGCGGCGCGGTGGCAGCGTACGTCAGCGCGGGATCGCCGCCGACCGCCACGGCGACGGGGATCTTTCGGCCCCACTTCGCGGCGTGCACGCGTCCTTGCTTGTGGCGCTGCCAGTGCATCCCGGCGGTCGTGCCGTCGTATACTTGCACGCGGTACATGCCGACGTTGAATCGCCGCGTCTGAGGATCTTGCGTAAACACGAGCGGCAGCGTGATGAACGGACCGCCGTCCAGCGGCCACGTCGTCAGCACGGGCAGCTTCGAAAGATCGGGCGGGTCCATGACGACCTGCTGCGAGGGCGCGTCGCCCTTGATGCGCCGCGGGATCGCCGACGCGCCGGCGCTCGCCAGCGAAGCCAGCCGTCCCAGCTTGCCGCCAAGCGAGTCGGGCAGCCCGAGGTCGATCGTCGACCGCAGGCGCTCCTCGACGTCGCGCAGCGACTTCGCGCCCAGCGCCAGCGCGGTGCGTTGCTCGGTCCCGAACTGGTTGGTCAACACGGGGAACGCCGACCCGCGCACGTTGCGAAACAGCAGGGCGGGGCCGCCCGCCTTCACGACGCGGTCGGAGATCTCCGCGATCTCGAGCCGCGCGTCGACGGGCGCGTCAATGGTCGCGAGCTCACCGGCGCGCCGCAGCGCCCGCACGAACGCCTCCAGCGATTCATAAGCCACTGCGCAAGCTTAGACGGCACGGAGGACAGTTCATCGCGGCCACGGGTGGATAAACCCGGCGCATAGCCGAGTTGCGCTCACCTGGAGACCCGCGGGGCCGCCGGCGATGCCGATCCGAAGCCTGGTATAATCCTGATACGACGATGAAGGAAGCGACGCGCGAATTTCTGCGTAACCCACCGCCGGGGTCAAAAACCCGGGCGGCGCTGGATTTCGGCATCGATTTCACGCTCACGGCCAATCGGCCGAAAGATCTTCTCGTGCTTCCCGAACTCGAATCGATGCTCGAGCTACGCCTCATCGAAGAACAGCCCGACGCCCCGTGCTAGCCGGTCGGTGTGCCGGTGCGCCGTTCGGCGATATGCCAAAGCACCCCTGACGGATCGACGAGATACGCGGTCCGAAGGCCCCACGGCTGCATCTCGGGTGCTCGAGGAGGCCGGACATCGAACGCTGCGGCCAAGTCGAGATCGTCGATGTGTGACCACCAAGCGTCGAGATCGTCAACCATGAGCTGCATCACGAAATTGGCGGCCCAGTCCTTCTGATAATAGCGCTGGAGGATGAACTCACTGGAACCAACCCTGAAGATGGCTACGTCTCCGTCGAGAATTTTTTCGAAGCCCAATGCCTCATAAAAACGCTTGGACATCTCGAAGTCTTGCGCAGGTAGAAACGGGCGCGCGACTTCGGTCCCGCTCCGAAAACTCTTCACCTTCACCTCCGTCAAGATCGGGATATGTCCGGCGTCAGGCCGGAAGCGGCCTTGCCGCGCGGGCGGAGCGGCCGACGAACAGCACCATCAGCGCGGCGATCATGCACAGCATCCCCGACGTGATGAACGCGACGTCGTAGCTCGACGTCCAGGTGCGCGCGAGGCCGGCGAGATACGCCGTCACGCCCGCGCCGAGCTGGTGGCCGGCGAGGATCCAGGCGAACATCGTCACGCCGGCGGCGCGGCCAAAGCAGTTCGTGGCGAGCTTGAGCGTCGGCGGCACGGTTGCGATCCAGTCGAGGCCGTAGAACACCGCGAACAGCGGTAAACCGAGAATACCGGCACCGAACGCCGTCGGCAAGAACAGCAGCGACAAACCACGCAGACCGTAGTACCAGAACAGCAGCCAGCGGCTGCTATAGCGGTCCGACAGCCAGCCCGATGCCGTCGTTCCGATCAAGTCGAACACACCCATCGCCGCGAGAAGCCCGGCGGCTTGCACTTCGGGGATTCCGTGGTCGCCGCACGCCGGCACGAGATGCGTGCCGATCAAACCGTTCGTGCTCGCACCGCAGATGAAGAAGCTGCCGCTGAGCAGCCAGAAATCGCGCGAGCGAAGTCCGCTGCGCAGCGCGCCGATCGCGTTGACGAACGGGTTCACCGCGGAGCGCACCGGCGCGACGACTTCGGTCGCGCCGAGCATCGGCAGCTGCATATCCGACGGGTGCTCGCGCACGAAGAACAGCGTGACCGGCACCAAGATCGCGCACACCGCCGCGATGAATAACACTTCGGTGCGCCAGCCGCTGCGCGTCACCAGCACGCCGAACAACGGCAGAAACACGAGCTGTCCCGTCGCATTGGCCGCGGTGAGCACGCCCATCGCCGTACCGCGATTTTTCTCGAACCAGCGGTTGACGATCGTCGCGCCCGCGACGAGGCCGATGCTCCCGGTACCGACGCCCGCCATCAGGCCCCACAGCAAAAAGAACTGCCACGCCTGCGTCATGAGCGAGGACAGCGCCGCACCGGTCGCGAGGAGCGCGAGCGCCGCCGCGACCGTGCGCCGCACGCCGAAGCGCTCGAAGATACCGGCCGCGAACGGCCCGATGAGGCCGAACAGCCCGATGTTGATCGCGATCGCCGCGGAGATCGTGGCGGGCGTCCAGCCGAACTCCTTTTCGAGCGGCTGGATCAGCATCGTCGGCGACGATCGCACGCCCGCCGCCGCGATCAGCAGCACGAACGCGACGCCCGCGACGACATAGGCGTAGTGAAGCCGGGGCTTCACGCCGCGGAGTTGCTTTCGACCGGGCCGCGCGCGTCGAACGCGGCTTGCGCGGCGCGCACCTGCGGGAGATGTTCCTGCGCCCACACGGCCAGCGCGCGCAGCGGCTCGTCGAGCGTGCGGCCCAGCGGCGTGAGCGAATACTCCACGCGCGGCGGGATGACCGGGTAGACGTCGCGGACCACCAAGCCGTTGCGTTCGAGATCGCGCAGCGTCTGCGTCAGCATCTTCTGCGAGATCCCCTGAATCGCGCGCCGCAGCTCGCCGAACCGCACCGGTGCCGGCGCGCCGGACAAGATCCCGATGACCAGCGTGGTCCATTTGTCTGCGATGCCGTCGAGCAGCTCGCGGGTGGGGCAGGTCTTGGAGTAGACGTTGGACTCGCTAGCGGTTTCCATTGGGTTCCTACACCACTTCTAGGTGCCTAGTTGAAGATCGTGCTTCGGTATGTAATAGTGACCGAACCTCACCATACCACACGAAGCCCCGCGCGGGCAAGCGAGCAGGAGACCAACCAACCGTGACCACCACCCAGACGGCCAAGACCCACACGATCGACCCGGCGCACACGACCGCCGAGTTCGTCGTGCGCCACCTGATGATCTCGAAGGTCCGCGGGCGCTTCACGTCCATCACCGGCACCATCGAGGTCCCCGAAGGCACCAGCGTCCCGGTCTCGGTCGACGTGACCATTGACGCCGCGTCGATCGACACGCGCGAAGCGCAGCGCGACGCGCACCTGAAGTCGCCCGATTTCCTCGAGGCGGAGAAGTTCGCCACGATCACGTTCAAGAGCACCGGCGTCGACGGCAGCGGCGACGCGTTCAAGGTCCGCGGCGAGCTCACGATCCACGGCGTCACCCGCGAAGTCGTGCTCGACACGACGTTCGAGGGGCGCACGACCGATCCGTGGGGCAACGACCGCGTCGGCTACGAAGCGCACACGAAGATCAGCCGCAAGGACTACGGGCTCGAATGGAACCAGGCGCTCGAAGCGGGCGGCGTGGTCGTCGGCGACGAGGTCAAGATCGAGCTCAACGTCGAGGCCATCGCGCAGAAGTAAGCTGCGGGCGGCGCCCGGAACGGTCTAGGCGCCATGCCACAGTTCATCGCGGCCTGCCGCCGCAATCTGGACCGGTTCTCCGCCTCCGACTTCACGCCGGAGTTGCTCGAAGAGGAGGCGGAGCGCGTCCGCCAGCTCTACGCCGGCGGAATCTTCCGGCAGGTATGGGGCCGGGCAGACCATCCCGGTGCGGTGATTCTGATCGAAGCCGGCACGCCTGACGAGGCGCAAGCGGTGCTCGCATCGCTGCCGCTCGCGGTGCGCGAGATGCTGACGCTCGACATGCTCGCGGAGATCACACCGTACCGCGGATTCGGACCGCGCGCCTGAGCCGCGCCGGCGTTACTTCTCCGCGACGGGTTCCGAGGACCAGCCGAACTCGAGCTTGATCTTCGTCGTCGTCGACGTCTTCGGCTTGCCGCTCTCCGCGTCGAAGCCGCACGCGGCTTTGAGCGTGAGCTTTGCCCCGACCTCGAGCGCGGCGACCGCGCCGAGCGCAAACGCGAACGCGTGCTCCACCGAAACGTCGTCGATCGGCGACCGCGCTTCGCCCGACGCGAACGCGACGAGGTGCGTTTTGCAGCGAGCGTCGCCGACCTCGAGGCCGTTCGCGTCGACGTCCTCGGCGATGCGGCCGCGCAGGTCGGTCGCGAATGCCGTCACCAGCGATTGCGCGAGCGTGGTGCCGCCGGTCGTTGCATGCTCGCTGACGAACGCGGATTTTGCCATCTCGCCGAGCGCGAGCGCCGTCGCCGCGCCGAACGCGGCGAGCCCGGCGGTTGCGGCCTCGGTGACGGCCGTGCGAACGTTGCTCGCGAGGTCGTTGACGAAGGGCGGGTTCACGACGCTTTTCCCGGCGCGGACGCGCTCGTGCCGTACCGCGTGAACGCAGCGGCACTTCGTGCGACGGGCGGGCGTTCGGCGTGCAGCACGTCGTTCAGTGTCGAGCCGCCGGACGGCGTTTTGAATACATAGACGATCACGTCGCACGCGAGCGCGTCGTCACCGAGCCGCGCGACGACCTGCTCGACGCCGGTCGCCGCGAACGTGTGCATGAACGACGGACCGATGCCGTGCACGCTGGGCTGCGTGGTCACCGACCACGTGATCTTGCTCGCGAGGCTCGGCGGATCGGTCTGCGCGGTGAACGTCACGGGCGTGCCGGCGATGGCGATGCTTCCGTCGCCCGGCGCCGCGATCGAGAGTCGATGCATCTGCAGTCTGTCTTTCTTCTGCTTCGTGCGCGTTCTGATGATGATCACGACGCCGATCGCAGCGAGGCCGGCGCCGAGCCCGCCCAGCGCGAGCACGGTCATCGAGGTGCTGCCGCCCGGGGACGGCGCCGGTGTGGGAGTCGGCGTCGGGGTGGGCGTCGGCGTGTACGCCGGCGGCACGATGATCGCGGCCGCGATTGGGGCGGGCGTCGCCGGCGTGCGGGTCGGTTTCGGCGTCGGACGCGGCGTCGGTTTCGGCGCGGGTGTTGCAGTCGGTCGCGGCGTCGGCTTCGGGGTTGGGCGCGGCGTGGGTGTCGGTGTCGGCTGCGGCGTCGGAGTCGGCGTTGGGCGCGGCGTCGGATGCCGCGTTGGGTGCGACGTCGGCGTCGGGGTGGGTTTCGGCGTGGGCGTGGGTCTCGGCGTCGGTGCCGGTTGCGGCGTCGGCGTGGGCGTGGACGGGGTCAGAAACGGCGCGAACGCGGCGTTGAGGCAGATCGTGCGCGCCACCCCGCGCTGGCTCAGGCACAGCGTGGTCTCTTCCCGCAACGGACGAAACGGAAGTCCGAGGTTCGCGAGACAGTTCGCCACGCTCGGCACCGACGGACTCGCTGCCGATCCGGGCACGGCGACCCCGTTCACACTCACGGGCGTCGCTGTCGCGGGCACCGTGGTGCTCATGCACTTTTCGAAGCGCGCGGTGAGTGCGTTCGGCGTGACGCCTTGAAGGATGCCGGGAACCGTGATGGGCGCGGCGCCGGACGGACTACCGAGCACGACGACCGCAAGAGGCAGGCACGCGACGATACCGAGGAATCTGACGACACCTGCACCCATGACGGCCTTTCCGGCGGGACGGGAAGACGCTTCGGTTGGTCGGCAGCCGCGGCCTGGCTTAGAAAGACTCCGCCGCACCGCAGCGTAACTCGCGGCGCATGGCGGAGCCTCGCGCTACGCGTACGCAGGTCGGCATCATCGGCGCGGGCCCGGCGGGGCTCGTTCTCGCGCTGCTGCTTCGCCGTCGCGGTATCGAGTCGATCGTGCTCGAGACGCGCAGCCGCGAGTACTGCGAGCAGCGCATCCGCGCGGGCGTGCTCGAGCACGGCACCGTCGAGCTGCTCGAGGCCAATGGCGTCGGCGCGCGCATGCGCCGGGAAGGCCTCGTGCACCGCGGGATCTACCTTCGGTTCGGCGGACACAGCCGCCACATCGACTTTCCGGAACTCACCGGCAAGACGATCACGGTGTACGGTCAGCACGAGGTCGTCAAGGACCTGATCGCGGCGCAGTTCGCGGACGGCGCCCCGCTGCATTTCGACGCCGGCGACGTTACGATCGACGACGTCGAAACCGACCGTCCTACCATCCGTTACCGCGACGCGATGGGGACGCCGAATTCGATCTCGTGCGACGTCGTCGCCGGCTGCGACGGCTTCCACGGCATCGCTCGAGATGCCATCCCGCGCGGCGTGCTGACGGCGTACGAGCACGTCTATCCGTTCGCGTGGCTCGGCATCTTGTCGGAGTCTCCGCCCGTCGCGCACGAGCTGATCTACACGCACCACGCGCGCGGCTTCGCGCTGTTCAGCCAGCGCTCGCCCACGATTCAGCGCATGTACTTGCAATGCGCGCCGGACGAAGATCTCGCGGCGTGGCCCGACGAGCGCATCTGGGAAGAACTGCACCGCCGGCTCGAAGGGGATGACGCGCCGAATCTCGTCGAAGGGGCAATCCTGCAGAAGGGCGTCACCGCGATGCGCAGCTTCGTTGTCGAGCCGATGCAGTACCGCCGCCTGTTCCTCGCCGGCGACGCCGCGCACATCGTCCCGCCGACCGGAGCGAAGGGAATGAACCTCGCGATCGCCGACGTCACCGTGCTCGCCGGCGCCCTTGCCGCGTTCTACGGCGGTGAAGGCACGGAGGCACTCGATTCGTACAGTGCGCGCTGCCTGCGACGTGTGTGGCGCGCGCAGCGCTTCTCGGCTTGGATGACCGCGATGCTCCATCGCGCGCCGGCCGCGGACGCGTTCGCTGAACGCCTTCAGCTCGCGGAACTCGACTACGTGACGAGCTCGGACGCCGCAGCGCAATCGCTCGCCGAGAACTACGTCGGCCTACCGCTCGACGCGCAGTAGGCGCCGCGGCCTTACCGCTGCGTGGTCCAGCGGCGCATGAGGATTGCGTCGAGCGCGGGGCCGTCGCGTCGCGGGATC
Source organism: Vulcanimicrobiota bacterium (assembly GCA_030947665.1). Classification (GTDB taxonomy): domain Bacteria; phylum Vulcanimicrobiota; class Vulcanimicrobiia; order Vulcanimicrobiales; family Vulcanimicrobiaceae; genus Vulcanimicrobium. Next base: position 9,258 of record JALZBE010000031.1, read on the forward strand.
GCGCCGCGCTGCACGTCGACGTCGACGAAGCCACTGGTGCGATAGAGCTCGCGCGCCGCGTCGTTGTCGGGGAACACGCGCAGCGTCAGCGCGGACTTGCCGTTCGCGTGGGCCCACTCGAACGCGCACGCCAGCAGCGCGCGCCCGATCCCGCGCCGGCGGTGCGTCGCGGCGACGACCATGCCGAGCTCCGGATCGTCGCGCTCGATGTCGAAGACGGTGAGATCGCCGATGAGATCGCGCCCGTCGGTCGCGACCCAGCCGACGCACCAACGGCGCAGCAACCCGTCGCGCATCTGGCGCGCGCGCTCGTCGACGTCGAACGGCCATTCGGTCGCGATCCACCGCCCTTCGCGCGAGATCTCCGCGAGCAGCGCGGCGACGCCCGCGGCGTCGCGTTCGCCCTTCGGACGAATCGCCCACGACGCGCGCCTCACGTCACTCGATGCCGAGCTTGGCGAGATACGACGGGAGCACGTCGACGGGGTCGCCGCTGTCGTTCACCGACAGACCGTGCCACGCATAGCGCACGACGCCGTTCGCGTCGATCAAGAAATCCGCGGGGATGCGATACTTCGTCCCCGCGCGCAGCTGCAGATCCGGCGAGATGAGGGCATCCAGCTCGTCGACCGGATAGATGGCGACCGCAAACGGCAGCGCGGCGGCCGTCACCGCGGTGCGCGCGGCCGCCGCGTCTTCGAGCACGTCGACGCCGACGAAGCGCACGCGGTCACCATACTTCGCGTACGCGCCGCGCACGAACGGCAGCGCCTCGCGGCACGGCCCGCACCAGCCCGCGAACAAGAATACGTACGTCGGCTTCCCGCGCAGCGCGCCGAACGCGAGCGCGGAGCCGTCGCTCGACGTCAGCACGATCGGCGGCGCGGGCTTGCCGACGCGGTCGGAGAGGTCGAACACCGTCGCAGGACGGCGTGCCGCGCCGGTGAGCGCGAGCGACGCGATCACGGTCAGCGCGAGCGTGCGAAGTCCGAACATGGCGAGAGCCCGTCTTGCGACGTGCGCTCTGTCGGTTCCCTTCAGGGCGAGCAGACTACTTGCCCGCACCGCCGCCGCCGGGACGCGGACGGCGCCGGCGCTTCACGGTGGCTAGGCGGCGCGCGTGGTCCGCCCGCGCAACATGCCGACGACGGCGCCGGTGATGATGAAACCGAAAAGGCCGTAGCCGGCGTCGATCAGGAACAGCGTCATCGACCGCTGTGCGTAGCAGTATAGCATTGCCACCATCGGCACGTAGATGCACACGCCGATCAGCACGCCGACCTGCGCACCCTTCGATGCGTCCGCACGCTCGTAGTGCCACAACATATTGTCGAAGCAGTACGACACCAGCAGCCCGGCGATGAACGACACGACAAACGGCATGAAGCCGGCGGCGGAGAGCACCGCCTTTGGAACACCGACCGCGGCCTGCCAGGCGCTGCCGAGCGCGATATACCACACCGCGCCGAACGCGAACAGCACGATCGTGCCCGCGATGATCCCCATAGAGTTGGGCCGACGTTCGGTCATTGGAAAACTCCCTCCGTCACATGCGGCCGAGCGGCCGCTCTGCCTCAGCCTAGCGCGGCGTGCCCGGGAGTGCAAGTCGCCGCGCCGAAGTGCCCGCGCATGATCGCTCGGGTGGAGTTCGTTCTCGGCGCGGCGTCTTCGCTCGCGGCGCTGCCGTCCGTCGTACGGGCGGACGAACCGGAGCCGCCGCCGTCAGCGGCGCCGTCACCGTCGCCGCAGCCGACACCGTCGCGCAAGCCCCACGTGCACGGCGCCAACGGCCTTATTCGCATCCCCGAGAACCGGCCCGTCGAATGGAAGATGGAGGTTCTCGACGGGCCGGAGTTTCGTTTGAGCGCATATCGCGGCATGGCCGTGTTCGTCAACGTCTTTGCCACGTGGTGCGGCCCCTGCCGCGAGGAGCAGCCCGTCATGGTCGCGTTCGCGCGCGCGCATCCCGACGACACCGCCGTGATCGGCATCGACGTGTACGAAGCGGACAACGACGTGCGCGCGTACCGCAAGAAATTCGAGATTCCCTACCCGATCGCGATCCATCGCAGCCGCATGACGGTCCCGGCGATCTTCAAGAACGACTCGTTGATCTATCCGACAACGCTCGCGTTCCGCCCGGACGGCACGCTATCGTGCGCGTGGTCGGGCGGCCGCACCCGTGCCGGGTTCGAGGACGAGCGCGAGTACGCGCTCCGCTCGCTGTCAAGACCGTGACCGTTTCTGACGGGGAGCTTTTATAAAACCTTCGCTGCGCAGGTGCGCCGTAACAAAATGGACTGGAGGGCAATGCCTCCAGTCCATTTTTTGTTTCGATTCAGTCTCTTACTTACTCGCCCGAACCGCCGCCGCCGCCCGGACGCGGACGGCGCCGGCGCGGACCGCGGTCTCCGCCGCCGTCGCTCCCACCGCCGCCGGCCGGAGCACTGCGC
>JALZBE010000293.1 GCA_030947665.1 Vulcanimicrobiota bacterium
TGAGACGTTGTTGAGGAAGCCGTTGTCGTTGTACTGCTGGGGGTAGGTGACGAGGCCTGACGCCGGATCGATGCGCTGCACTGCGTTGGCGCCCGCATCCGCGAAATAGACCTTACCGTCGGATCCAACGGCGACCGTCTGCACGCCGGTGTTGCTGGAACCGGTCGAGAAGGAGGTCGACGTTACGTTGGTCACGCTTGCGAGGAAACTCGCGGCGGGCGTCGGCGTCGGTGACGGGGATATGGTGGGCGTCGCTGTCGGACTTGCCGTCGGCACCGGAGTAGCAGTCGGAGCCGTCGACGGTGTAGTCGACGGCGCAGGCGTTGCGTTCGAACCTTGCTCGTAATAGAAGACAAAGACATACGACTTGCCCGCGAGCAGCTTAGGCGCCGCTGCCGACGACGAGAACGTCGCACCGTTCGGGCCGAAAGCGACATCGAGCGTGTAGACCGGCTGTGACGTCGATGCGTCGAGGAAGGCCTCATGGATCGTCGTGCCCGCGGGGACGAGGTTCGACGGCAACGAGATCGTGAACGTCGGGAAACTCGCCAATTGGATGTCGACGTTCGGCGTGAAGGTGAAGTAGGCGATCGGCGTGCGGGTAAGGGCCTTCGCTGAACGGGCCGCAGCTGCGAGCGCGATCGTCCCGGCCGGCGGCGCGGTGCTCGCGGTGACGGTCACACTTGCGTTTGCGGGCGTACCTGCCGCACCGGTTAGTGAAACCGTCCCAGTCGTACCGTTGAACGACGGCAGCGTCTGAGTCGCCGGCGACGTGCCGACCGATAGGGTGGCGACGAATGGCGCCGGGCTGGGCGTTGGGGTAGCGTTCGCCGAAAGGACGGGGACGGAGGTCGCGGCGCCGCCGCCGCAGCCGGCAAGGAGCGCCGCCGCGGTCAGGGCGGTCGCCATGCGAATCGAGAACATTGAGTCTCCTTGGCCGAAAAGTGGAAGCCGAACGGTGTCCCTCTCGAGCCTAGCCGAGCATTCTCAACTCATTCTCAAATGCGCCGGCCCGAGAAGCGGCTACGATCCGGGAGCCGGCACGGGCGACGCGAACCCGTCCGCGTGCGATCGAATCTACTGGCCATGGTGCGGGCGCTTCTCGCGTGCGCACTGGGGCTAAGCGCCTGCACGCGAACCGGAATCGACGCGGGGAGCGGCGGAAAGCATCCGTGGACGCAAGCCGGCACGTTGCGCCTTGCGACGATCTCGACGCCGAACACGCTCAACCCGATCATGTCGACGCAGCAGATCGAGGCGCTCGCGCAGGCGTTCGTGATGGACCCGCTCATCGCGACCGACCCCGACGGGCGCGACCTGCCGATCCTCGCGGCGACGGTGCCGACGCTGGAGAATGGCGGGATCGGACGTGACGGGCTGACGATCACGTATCATCTGCGGCACGGCGTGCGCTGGCACGACGGTGCGCCGTTCACCAGCCACGACGTGCAGTTCACGTACCGCGCGATCATGAACCCGAAGACGAACGTCGGGACGCGCCACGGCTACGACGTGATCGCGCGGGTCGACGCGCCCGATCCGTACACCGCGGTGTTCCGGCTCAAGCAGCCGTTTGCGCCGGCGGTGCACACCTTCTTCGCGCACAGTGACGCGCCGTATTTCATCCTGCCCGCGCACCTGCTCGAGAAGTATCCCGACCTCAACCGCGTGCCGTTCAACACGCTGCCCGTGGGGACGGGGCCGTTCAAGATCGTGCGCTGGGTGCGCGGCGACCACATCGACTACATCGCCAACGATAACTACTTTCTGGGCAAGCCGAAGCTGCGGCGCATCATCCTGCACTTCGTGCCCGATGAGAACACAATCACCAACCAGCTGCGCTCGCATGAGCTCGACTGGTTCGCGTTCGCGACGCCGCGCGTCTACCCGCAGCTCAAAGCGATCGCGGGCGTGGACGTGCACCTCGTGTCGCTCAACGCGAACGACGCGATCCTGTTCAACACGACCGTGCCGCCGTTCGACGATCCGCGCATCCGCCGCGCGATCGGGCTGGCGATCGACAAACCGCTGCTGGTGCGCGAAGCGACGTACGGCACGACCGTGGCGGCAACCGAAGATCTGCCGCCGCACCTGTGGGCGCACGATCCGCGGGCCGGCACGTCTCTGCGCGATCTGCCGGCGGCGGGCGCTCTCTTCGACGCGGCCGGCTGGCGTACGGGTCCGGACGGCGCGCGCGTCAAGCAAGGCCGCAAGCTGACGATGGGGCTCGCGTTCCGCAGCGACAGCGCGACCGATCGCAGTCGCAGCGTGCTGATCGCGTCGATGCTCAAGGACGCCGGGATCGACGTGGATCTCAAGGGTTACACCACCGCAAAGCTGTTCGGCCCGCCGGGCTCCGGCGTGCTCGCCGACGGCAAGTTCGAAGCCGGCCTGCAGACCTGGTACGCGGGCACCGATCCCGACGACTCGACGCAGCTCCTATGCAAAGAAGTCGCGCCCCGGGGCTACAACTGGCCGCGCTGGTGCAACCGCGCGATGGACGAAGCGCAGCGCATCGCGCTCTCGCACTACGATCGCCCGACGCGCAAGCGCGCGTACTCGACCATCGAGAACTTGCTCGCGCAGAACGCACCGTTCGTGTACCTGTGGTGGCCGCGTCAGATCGAAGCGGTCAACACCGACCTCACCGGCTTTCGCCCCAACGGCATCATCGAAAACTGGAACGCCTGGGAGTGGTCGATCTAACGCGAGCGCGACTTACTTCGGCGTGTACGCGCGCAGGTAGTCCAAGGTCTGGCGGTCGATCGTGCCGCCGGTGCGGACGCGGTTTTCCAGGTTTTCGACGTGCATGAACGCCACGAGCGCGTCGCGTGCGGCGTCGTCGAACGCGCCTTCGTCGTGCCGTGCGAGCGCGCGCACCCGCACGAGCTGCGTGACGATCTCGCGGCCGAGCGCGTCGTCGATCGTGCGCACATCCTCCGGGGCGGCCGGGAAGTGATACAGCTTGTGCAGTTCCAGCAGGCGCGCGAGCTCGTCGATCGGCGTCGCGTGGTCGTCGACGCGCAGGTCGACGTAGCGGTCGTTGAAGCCCGCGTAGCCGCCGCCCGGCTTGAGCACGATGAGCGCCGCGCTCTGCTGGCCGCGCTTGTCACCGCCTTCACGCTGGCCGGCCGCGAGCGCGATAACGAGCCGGTCCGCCAGCGTTCCGCGGCCGCTTCGAAACGTCGACGCCATCGCGTCCACGACGCCGGGTCCGGCCAGGCAGTTACCCTGCGCCGCGAAGTGTTCGCCCGTGACCCCGCCCGCCCACGCGATGCAGCGCGCCCCCGTGAAGTTCGCGGCGCGGCCGTCCGCCGCGACGATCCCGAACTGCCGGTCGTCCGCGTTCTCGTCGCCGGCCAGCAGCGTCTGCGCGATCTGCTCAGGCGGCTCGCCGCGCCGCAGCAGCTCCAGCGCGCGGGGGCCGAATGTCGTATTCGCCCACGCCTGCGTGGCGATCGCGCCGGCGCCGCTTTCGACCCACGGCACCACGGCGCCGACGGCCAAGAACTTTGACTGAACGGCGATTCCGAGCTCGCGCTGCGCCGGGTCGGCCGCGACGATCGAGAAGGTCGAGAGCACGCGCGGTCGTTCGAGGAGGACGGGCGCGATCTTTCCGCGACGACAACCGCATGGCGAGCGGTTATCAGGTCTACGTGAGCTTCTCCGGCGAGACGGGCGGCAAGATCCAGAACGTCGGCGCCCTAGCATCGGACGGGTCGTTGCTGGGCGACGTTCTCCCGGCCGGCGGCTCGTTCGACGAGTTGCGCGGCCTCGCGCTCGACGCGCGCGGGCGGTTGTACGTCGCAAACGCGTTCAAGAAGGCGTCGGCGGTCGACGTGTTCTCGGCGACGATCAACGCGGACGGGTTCTCGCGCGACTTTCTCGGCACGCTGATCACGTCGGCGACGTCGCGTGCGCTGCTGCACCCGTACGGGCTCGCATTCGATGGCGACAACCTGTTCGTATCGAGCCAGGACACCAACGTCGTATCGGGCTACGCGATCTCCGGCAAGAAGATGCCCAGCGCGCAGAAGCTTCCGGTCGCGTCATACTTGGCGAAGTTGAATCCGAAAGGCGACTACTACGGCGCGACGTTTGTCGCGTCCGCGGACCCCGTGAAGGTGCGCAAACAGACGCCGCCCGCGGTCGATCCCGACAAGGGCGGCCTCTCGGCGTCGGGCTTCGTCGCGAAGACCGCTGCGACGGACGACGATCCGCCGGAAGCCGCCGACGAAGCGAAGCCCGCGAAGGCCCAGGCACGCCATTCGGTGCGCGGCATCGCGTTCGGCGGGAAGCGGCTGTACGTCGCCGACCAGGCGAAGAACCGCGTCGGGATCTACGGTCACAAGAGCGGCACGTTCCACGGTTGGATCGACGCAGCGGCCGATACGTCGGCAAACCCGAACGCGCTCGACAAACCGGTCGGCGTGGTGGTCAGCCCCACCGACGGGCGCGTCTACATCGGCAGCCCGAAGAACGAAGCGATCTTCGCGTACGATCCGAAATCGGCCAAGCTCGAGCTGGTCGTCAGCAGCGCGACGAGCGGCGTCCCGGCCGGCGCGCTCGAGGACTTGTCGGGGCTCGCGTTCGCGCCGGACGGCACGCTGTTTTTCGGCAGCCGCACGCAGCAGCAGCTCTATACGTACGACGCGTCATCATCGGGTAAGGTCACGCCGTTCGGCGACAAGCTGCCCGACGCGCCGGAGTGCGTGCTGGTC
>JALZBE010000294.1 GCA_030947665.1 Vulcanimicrobiota bacterium
GGTCACGGCTTGGGCGCGGCATCGGACGACACCGGTTCGCTGGATCAGTGTCGTACCCGGCGCGAGCGAATCGGACTTGCGCGCGATGCTGCCGGCGGAACCCGCCGGCGAGCTCGTCATCGACGGAGCCGACCGCGCGTCGGCCGGAGGGCGCGACTTTCTGGCGCAGCGCGCGCTCGACGCGCCCGCGAGCGCGCGCTTCGTCTTCCTCGTGCGCAACGCGCTCGTGTTCGAAGCGGCTGCGTTCGGCGAGCCGGCGGCGCTGATCGATGCGACCGCGCTGCGGTTCGACGACGGTGAGGTCGAAGGGTTCTGCGCCGCGCACGGCGTCGCGTCGACGGCGACGGAACGCCGGCGTTTCATCTCGGCGACGGGCGGCTGGGCGTTCGCGGTTGCAGGTACGGTGCGCTACGCCTCCGCGCTCGGCGGAACGCTCGCGACCGCGTTTCCGCGCTGGCTCGCCACGGCGCGCCCGATCATCGCCCAGCTCGTCGACGAAGCAGCGAGCGACGCGCCGCTCGCCGCCGCCGCGTTCGACCGCGTCGCGCGCGGCGTCGCCACCGGCACGGACGATCTGCGCGTCGCGTCGCACGCCGCATATTTCGTGGACCGCACCGGCGACGCGTCGTACTGCGTCAACCCGGTCGCCGCGTCGCTGCGCAGCGACGGTCGCGGATCCGCTCGGCCGGCGCCCGCGGTGCTGCACATGTTCGGCCGGTTCCGCGTCACCATCGGCAACGGCGAGGTGTGCTTCGGCCGCCGGCGCGCCCGGTCGCTGATTCAATTTCTCGCGGTGCGCGACGACGGCACGGCGACGCGCGAAGAGCTGCTTCGGGAGTTCTGGCCGGACATGGAACGGCGCGCCGCCGCGGACGCGCTGGTCAACACGTGCAGCACGATTCGCCGCGCGCTCGCGCAGTGCGTCGGGCGCGAAGCCGTCGACGAGTATTTCACCGTCCGTCGAAACACGGTCGCGTTGCGTCTCGGCAACGTCGTCAGCACCGCGCACCGCTTCAGCACGCACGTGAAAGTCGCGTCGGCGGCGTACGACCGCGGCGACTTCGATGCCGCCGTCGCGCACTGGTCGGCAGCGCTGCGCCTGCACTCGGCGCCGCTGCTGTCAGGCGAACCGTCGGCGCCGTGGATCGCCGCCGCGCAACGCGAGTACGATGAAGCGGCGCGCAACGCGACCGTCTATCTGCGGATGGCTCCCTCGGCGGTTACCGCTCACGCCGTGCGTGATCTGACCGCGTAGAGCAGCGTCGAGAGCGAGTCCTCGAACCACAGCAGATCGCCGACGAGCACGTCGGTCCGCGCAAAGAAGCCGTCGCTCATCGCAAGCACCGAGTCCGTCTCGCGGCACCACAGGATCGGCCGCCCCGGGGCGACGCGGTGCTCGAGGCGCACGACGCACAGGTCGCGGTCGAGGAAGATGAGATCGGTGCGCGCGCGCGCGCCGAGCCGGCGGAAGGCGTCGCAGTTGTCGAACCACAGGCCGCCGTCTTCCGGCGGGCGGCGGCGCGGCAGCAACGCTGCGATCGGTTTGAACCGCGTGTGCACGACGTCGACCCGGTCGGAGAGAATCTCGCTCGTCGACCGGTTGTAGAGGACGCCCACGTTCAGAGACTCGGTATGACGAGCGCGAGCGGGAACGCGATCGCGGACGCCAGATACGGCGCGAAGGCGATCGGCTGGTGCGAGGTCTTGCGTACGCGCGCGACGACGACCGCCGCGAGACAGCCGAGCGCGAACGCCATCAGCGCGTACTGCATGCCGATCAGCGGGCCGCCGAGCATGGCGAGCTTCACGTCGCCCCAGCCGAGGCCGAGGCCGCCTGACCGCCACGCGAGGAACGCGAACGGTATCGCCGGCACGACCGCGGCGGCGCAGATCTCCCAGTGGCCGGCGAGTGCCGCGGCGAGCAGGATCGCGCCCAGCGGCACGATCGTGAACACGTCCGGGATGATGCCGCGCATCACGTCCGACGCCCAGATCGCGGTGAGCAGTCCGCACGCGAGCCAGACGATTGCCAGCCCAGGGAGCGGCAAACCACGATACGCGGCGATCGCGCCGAGCACGGCGGCGCCGACGACGAGCCAGCGCTGCGGGACGGTGCCCGGCGGAGGTCCGCCGGGCGGGGACTCGGCGATCGAACCGCACACGCCGCGCGCTGCCGCGAGACCGAGTGCCGCGGCGGCGGCGAATGCGACGGTGGTCAGCAAGATCGTAATCATTGGTTCAGCAACTGCGCGGCGACCGGGCCGAAGATCATCACGAGCAGCGCCGGCAGCATGAAGAACGCCATCGGTACGACCATCTTGACCGGGATCTTCGCGGCGAGCTCCTCGGCGCGAGCGATGCGGCGGTTGCGCGTCTCTTCGGCGAGCTCGTCGAGCAGGTGCGCGATGTTGCCGCCGAGGCGCTCCGTCTGCACCAGCGCCGTCACCAAGGACGTCAGATCGATGTGCTTGACGCGTCGCGCCATCGCGGTGAGCGCGTCGGTGCGCGACATGCCGACGCGAATGTCGGAGAGCGTCATGCGGAACTCGTCCGCGAGCGCGCCTTCCATGCGGGTGACCGCGATGCCGAGCGCGCCGTTCAGCGCGGTACCCGCTTCGACCGTGGTCGAGACGATGTCGAGCAGGTCGGGCAGCCGCCGTGAGATCGCCGCCTTGCGCTTGCGCGACGCGGAGTCGAGCACGAACGACGGGAAGATGAAGCCGAACGCGAGCCCGCCGCCGCTCATGAGGGCCATGCTGACCAGCGACAAGTGCGTAAGCTGGCCGAATAGCGCGCACAGCGCGCCGAGGCCGATCGCGAGGCTGATGCGCCACATCGTGAACGATACGATCGTCGTCGAGTACCAGCCGGCCTCGGCGAAGCGCGTGCCGAGCGCGACGCGCTCTTTCTCGTCGACCAGCGATCGGACGATCTTTCCGCCGCGCTCGGTATCGGTCGCGGGTGCGCGCTCCAGTTCCGCCAGCCGCCGTTCCATGTCGTCGCCGCGGTCGAGCAAGGCGAAGCCGACGCCGAACAACGCACCGGTGGTGAGGATCGCGATGACCAGCACGATGCCCATCAGACGTCGAGCCTCATCATCGCTTTGACCAAGCCGGCGCCGACGACCTCGAGCACGACGAACGTGATGAGGCTCAAGTGGCCGATCGGCGTGGTGAACATCGCTTCGCGCATCGGCGGCTGGGTGGCCATGATGAACACCCCGAGCCCCACCGGCAGCGCGGCGATCACCCAGCCGCTCGCGCGCGCCTCGCCGGTCAGCGAGCGCACCTTGCGCTGAATGCTGCGCCGCGCTTTGATCGTGTTGGCGAGGTGGTCGAGGATCTTCGCGAGGTTGCCGCCGGTTTTGGATTGGATGTCGATCGCGTCGACGAACATCTGGAGCTCGTCGCTGGGCACGCGCTTCACGAGGTCGTCGAGGGCGACGTCCATCGGGACGCCGATGCTGGCCCGCGCGACGACGCGCGCGAACTCCATGCGCGCCGGCTCCGGCGACTCCTCGATCACCAGCGCGATGGCTTGGCGCAGGCTCAAGCCGACGCGCAGGCCGCTGGAGATCAGCCGCAGCACGAGCTCGAACTGATCGTTGAACGCCTTGAGACGCTTCGCGACCTTGCCGCGGATCCAGGTCCGAAAACCGAACGCGGCCGTGGCGAACGCGATCGGAACGTAGAGCGCGGCGTTGAGGATGTCGGGGTGCAGCACGACGATCATCGCGAACCACAAGAGCCCCGCCGCGACCGCCAAGATCGCACCGATCCGCTGCGCGGGCAGCCCGAGGTCGGCGCGGTCGATGTCGGCACCGAAACCCCCGGCGAACTTCTCGAGCGCGCGCTCGACGCGGTCCCACGTCGCGATCACGCCCAACCCGATCGTACCGATGACGCCGAGGACGATCGCGTACGGTGCGAGGATCGCTACCATGAGGCGACCCGTTCCATTTCGGACAGCGTGCGGACGTCGTACGTGATCCCGTACTCCGCGAACTTCTTCAGGCACGACGGCTGGACGCCGGTGAACACGAACGCGCCGCGAACCTTGTTCTCTTTGTCGATCCCGCGCTGGTCGTAGCGCGCGATCTCCTGCGTCGTCACGACGTCGCCTTCCAGGCCGACGACCTCGCAGACGCTCGTCACCTTGCGGGAGCCGTCGCGCAGGCGGTTGAGCTGGATGATCAGGTCGACGGCGCCCGCGACCTGCTCCCGGATGGCGCGCACGGGGAGATCGTAGCCCGCCATGAGCACCATCGTCTCGATGCGCGAGAGCGCGTCGCGCGCGCTGTTCGCGTGGATCGTCGTCAGCGAGCCGTCGTGGCCCGTGTTCATCGCCTGCAGCATGTCGAGCGCTTCGCCGCCGCGGCACTCGCCGACGATGATGCGGTCGGGCCGCATGCGCAGCGCGTTGCGCACGAGATCGCGGATGCGCACCTCGCCCGCGCCTTGAATGTTCGGCGGGCGCGCTTCGAGGCGCACGACGTGCTCCTGCACCAGCGACAGCTCGGCGGCGTCCTCGATCGTCACGATACGTTCGTGGCTGGGCAGATAGCTCGAGAGCACGTTGAGGAACGTGGTCTTGCCCGAGCCCGTGCCGCCGGCGACGACGATGTTGAGCCGGGCCTCGACGCACGCGCGGAGGAAGTCGAGCAGCTCGGGCGCGCACGCGCCGAAGTTCAAGATGTCCTGCGA
>JALZBE010000295.1 GCA_030947665.1 Vulcanimicrobiota bacterium
CGAATCGCGCAAGCAGCGCGGCCGGAAGGTCGAGAGCGACGAGCTGGACGTCGTCCCACAGCGAGCAATTGCCGAACACCATGTTGACGAGCTGCGCGGGCTCGTAGCACGTCGTCTCGACGGCGATCTTGACGTCGACGCGGTAGCGCCCGTCGCCGGCCCGCTCGATCGCGGCGACACGCGCGACGACCTCATCGAGGATGCGCGGATCGCGCACGGCGTCGAGCGGGCACTCCACGCTTTGCTCGATCACCACCGCCTCGGCGCGCGCTTCGATCCGATCGGGTTTGGCGTCGATCAGGTAGGTCGCCGTCAGCCACGCCATCGTTTAGCTCCCCGTGCCCTGGTACCGGTTGATCCCGACGCGCCAGAAGAGATAGGAGATCGCGGCGATCAGCACGCCGACCAGCGGCGTGAGCAGCCCGATCGACGGGTTCAGGTGCAAGCCGTCCTCGCTCTTGTGCAGCAGGTACGTCGCCGGAAAGTAGTTCATGAACGCGAACGGCAGCACGAACGTGAGCACGAGCCGCACGCCGCGCTGGTAGATCGAGATCGGGTAGCGCGAGAACTCCTGTTCGAGCGACATGAACACCCAGCGCAGCGAGTCGATGCGCGTGAACCAAAACGACGCGGTCGCGATCGCGAGGTTGATCCCGAAGTCGATCAGCGCGCCGCCGATCGCGACGAAGGGTACATAGCACACGAGGATCCAGTCGACGTGCACGCCCGCGAACTTCGTCACGACGCAAAAGTACAGGATCGCGAGGACCAGCTCGTCGGGCATGATCTGTTGCGGCACCGTGAGCGTCTGGAACAGCGGGTCGAGCGGACGCACGAGGAAGCGGTCGAAGCGCCCCTCGCGCACGTATTCGGGCACGCTCCCGACGGTGAACAGGAAGCTGTTGTGAAGGCCGTGCCCGAGCATCCACAGACCGTACATGAACGCCGTTTGCTTGAAGTCCCAGCCGTTGATCGACGGGAAATTCCGCAGCGTCACCCACAGCGCGACGATAGCGGTGGCGTGGTAGATGACGGTGAAGCCCGCCCACATGATGAAGTTCGCCCGGTACTCCAGCATGGTGAGCAGGTTGATGCGCCAGTAGCGTGCGTACGTCGCGAGGTACACGCCGGGCTCGTTCCGTCCGCGAGGCCGTCGTCCCCGTCCGCCCGCCGTACCGGCTTGATCTCACCGCGGTCGTCCTGCGGCGCCTGTCCACCAACGTCGTCGACGTCTTCGACGGCACTTCGTACCGCCGGCTGCTCGGCGACCCGATGTCGCCGACGCTGCTCTCGGTCGAGCAGGCCGCGCCCGACGCGCTCGCCGTGCGGCTCGACGGTCCCGGCGCGGACGCGTTCGAGCCGGTCGCGCTCGTAAGCCGCATGCTCGGCACCGGCGTCGACCTGTCGGCGTTCTACGCGGGCGCGGCGAGCGTGCCATGGCTCGACCGCATCGCCGTCGCCGCGCACGGCGTGAAGCCGCCGCGTTATCCGTCGCTGTGGGAAACCGTCTGCAACGCGGTCGTCTACCAGCAGGTGTCGATCCACGCCGCGGGCGCGATCCTGCGGCGCGTGATCGAGCGCCATGCGGTGCCGGTCGAAGAGAACGGCGCACGGCTGTTCGCGTTTCCCGAACCGCGAACGCTGCTCGACGCCGATCCGCTCGAGCTGCGCTCGGCCGGGCTCTCCGTCAACAAGATCAACGCGCTCAAAGCCGTCGGCGCGGCGATCGAATCGGGCGAGCTCGGCGAATCACAGCTCGAGCCCCTGAGCACGCCCGACTTGATCGCCGCGCTTGTCGCGCACAAAGGCATCGGCCCGTGGACCGGTGCCGTCGTCGCGCTGCGCGGCTTCGGCCGCCTCGACGTGTTCCCGATGAACGACTCGGGCGCCGAAGCGGGCCTGCGCAAGCTGTCCGGCGATCTGAACGTGCGCGTCGAGCCGATCATCGCCGCACTATCACCGCAGCAAGGGATGCTGTACTATCACCTTCTGCTGGGCCGGCTCGACGAGAGCGGTGAAATCTCGCTCGGTACTCGCGGCTGATCCCGGCCTAGACGTCGAAAAATCTCGTGCACGCGTCGCGCCGGCCCGCGACCAAGAACGCGGCCAGCACGATCGACGCGAGGAGCAACTGCCGCAGCGCACCGAAGGGCAAATCCCGAGATCTGATTTTTTCGTGAGATCCTCAGCATGCGGTCGAGGGTGCGCTGCGCGCCCTTGCGGTCGCCGACGCAGGCTCGCGCCCATGCTCCGGAGGCGAGCTCGTACGGGTCGTCGCCGAGCCGGTCGCCGGGCTGCCGTCTCGGCGGGGCGGCCGCTGGCCGACAGCGCGTCGGCGAGGTAGATGCGCGTCACGCGCGAGCGCGGCTCGATCGCCAGCAGCTCGCGCGCCTGTGCGACCGCGTCGGCGTACGCGCGGCGGGAATGGGCATTTCCGAGGCGTTTCCGCGGCAGCCTCCCCGCGGCGGGCCGACTCATGCCGAGCTTCTGCCACCGGGGTGTCCCGCCGAAGGAGGACCGGCTGGAACCTGCCCCAACCCGCTCAGGGTCGGAGGTCTCGATGGCTACCCAAACCGCACCCGTCTTTGCGATTCAGCGTTCCGCCGACCGGGCGTTTTTCGACTTCGGCTGGCTCAAGACGCACCATTCGATCAGCTTCGCCGACTATTTCGATCCGGCCAACGTCAACTGGGGCGCGCTGCGCGTCTTCAACGACGACACCGTCGGGCCGGGCCAGGGCTTCGGCACACACCCGCACCGTGACATGGAGATCGTCACGTACGTGCTGCGCGGCGAGCTGGAGCACAAGGACTCGCTGGGGCATCAAGGTGTCGTCGCGCCCGGCGGGATCCAGTACATCAGTGCGGGCACCGGCGTGCGCCACAGCGAGTTCAACCACTCCAAAGAACGCGACGTGCACTTCGTGCAGATGTGGGTGATGCCGCGCAGCTATGGCGAGGCGCCCGCGTACGGACAGCACGCGTTCGGCGAAGACGAACGCCGCAACCGCTGGCTCGTCGTCACCAGCGGCCGCCACGGCGTCGACGCGCCGGTCGCGTTACGTGCGGACGCGTCGCTGCGGGTCGCCAAGCTGGAGGAATCCGCGTTGGCGTATACGTTCGAACCGTCGCGCTACGGCTTCTTGTTCGTCGCCGACGGCGACGTGACGGCGAACGGTGAACACCTTGCGACCGGCGACGCCGTGCGCATCCACGGCCTCGGCGAGCTCGAGGTACGTGGCAGCGGCGAGCTGGTACTGTGGGACGTTGGACCGGATGCCGATCGCCGGGGGAACGCGTGAACCCGGGCGCCTGCGAGCACGCGGCGACGGTCAAAGACCCGCCGCCGCGGACGCCTGAGGGCTGCGAGGAATGCCTGCGCGACGGCGACATCAAACATTTCCAGGCGACGAAGCATCCGGTGATCGCGTCGTTCCAGCCGGGCGAGCACTGGAAGTGGTGCTACGTCGACGAAGTGATGTGGGAGTGAGGTGACGCGTGTCGATGTGGGAGCCGTTCACCACACCTGCGCGCCACGCCGTCGTGCGTTCGCAGGAAGTCGCGCAGATGTTCGGCGCGCACTATATCGGGACCGAGCACATGATCTTCGCGCTCGGCGAGGGCGATGATCCCGTCGGAGCGGCGCTCGCGGGCGCGGTCGACCGCAACGCGATCCGCGAGCTGCTCGGCAGCGTGACGCGTTCGCCGGTCGCCGAGATGGTGTTCTCGCAGGGTGCCAAGCAATCGATCGAGCTCGCGTTCGAGAACGCGCGGCGTCTCAACCACGCATACATCGGTACCGCGCACATGGCGATGGGAATCCTTGCGAGCTCCGAGCCGCCGCCGCTGCTTCCCGGGCACGATGCCACGACGTTGCGAGAAGCGCTCGAACAGGTTGCGTCGCACGACGAACCTGAGTCGGCGACGCATGCGCGCACGTGGAAGCTGTACGCGGGCGACGAACCCGATCCGATCGCGGACGCGCTCGCTTCGACGCTCATGACATTTCGCCGGTACGGCAAACCGAAAACGCGGATCACGGTTACCATCGCTGAGCCGGGAAAAGCGGAACGCGCGTGGAGCTGGTTCAAAGACGCCGACGCATGATGGACGAACGCTCGCTGAACACGCTGCCGCCCGACCTTCCCGCGCCGGTCGACGACGGCGCGGCCGCGCACCTCGCAGGGACCCCGCTGCCGCACGTCGCGCTGGCGGCCACCGACGGCAGAACCGTCGATCTCGCGAGCATGCCGGGTACGGTGGTCGTGTTCGCGTACCCGCGCACGGGAAGGCCCGGCGAACCGTCGCTGGTCGAAAACTGGGATCAGATTCCGGGCGCGCGCGGCTGCACGCCGCACACCTGCGGTTTTCGCGACGTGCACGCGGAGTTCACCGCCCTCGGCGCGCGCGTGTTCGGGCTGTCGACGCAAGAGACAACGTACCAGCGCGAGATGGTCGAACGGCTGCACGTGCCGTTCCCGGTGCTCAGCGATGCGGAGCTGGCGCTGACGCGCGCGCTCCGCTTGCCCACGATCAACGTCGCCGGACAGACGCTGCTCAAGCGCATCGCCTGGATCGCGCGCGACGGCGCGATCGCGCGCGTGTTCTACCCCGTGTTCCCGCCCGACCGCAACGCGGCGGACGTCCTCGCGGCGCTGCGCTAAGC
>JALZBE010000296.1 GCA_030947665.1 Vulcanimicrobiota bacterium
GCGCTCGCGCTCGTACTCGCGCGTCCCGGCCGGCTGGCCGAAGCGCGCGGCGACGTTGCCCAGCGACGGGCCGCGGCGCAGCAGCGCTTCGCGAACCGCGTGCGCGCGGTCGGTGAAGTAGCGGTAGAACGTGCCGTACGCAACGCCCGCTTCGTGCGCGATCGCCCCCGCCGACAGCGTTTCGGCGTCGGTGGTCGCGAGCAGCCGCGCGACGGCGTCCAGCAGCCGGTCCCGCGAACTGCGCTTCGTGGGGCGCTCGGGTAGCCCGGCGTCGGCGGGGTCGACCCGCCCCAGGTAGGTCCAGCGGCCGCGCACGCGACGCGTCTCCGGGTCGCGGAAGCTCTCGACCCGGTAGCGGTAGGCGCGCCCGCTGACGCGTTTGATCACCTCGTAGGCCAATCTGTTCTCCCTACAGCGTACGCATGCGACAGAATTGGGGAGGTTGCTCTCGTTGCCTGGAGGGTTGCCCGAGACTTAACGCACGCACCATTCCGAAACTGGATGTGCGGCGTAGCGGGATCGGCCCGTCTCGAAGCGGTAGAGACGAACCTCGTGGAGCGCGCCCCGCACGGGAGGTCGCCGGGACCGGCGGCTGGGTGGACCCTCAAGGCCGACAGTCGCGGATTCAGCTTCCGCATCGCGGACGCATCGCTCGCGAACAACGCGCGCACGATCTTTCAGCGATACCTCGCCTCGCAGGTCGACACGAGCTCGGACGTCGACGGCGCGGAGCTGATCTTCGGCGAGCTACTCGGGAACGTGGCCCGCCACGCCCCGGGGGCGATCGACGTGCGGCTGCGCTGGAACGGCCTTGTCGCGATCCTGGAGGTCGGCGACTCGGGCCCGGGCTACGCGATCGACGACGTGCACCTGCCCGGCGACTTTGCGGAGTCGCGCCGCGGGCTGTTCCTGGTGGCCGCATTCGGCCGCGACCTTCGCGTGCGCCACCACGAGGGGCGCACGACCACGACGGTGACCTTGCCGGTGACGCGGCGCCGCTCGCCCGGCGCTTCGGCAAGGTAACGTACGGAAAAGCGCTCGCTTGCGCCTGGGCAGGGCTTTGCCGGGTACAGAGCACCGCATGACCGACGACCGTCGCCGTCGCGACGAAGAACGGCTGCGCCGGGCGCAAGAGATCGCGAACGCGTTGCGCCAGCAGCAGGCCGAGCTGGCGGCGGCGTTGCGCGACGTGACGCAACGGTCGCGAACGGAGCCGGTCGTGCTCGCTGAATGGCGCCGGGCTCACGCGTCCGCGAGCTGGTCCTTCCCCGACGACGCCGGCTAGGCGAATCCGGGAACCTTCCCGGCTGACGTAGCCGAAAAGTTCGGCCGCACGGCGGGTACCGCGGCATCGCGCGGAGCGGTAGCATCGGCGCGATGAACCCGTTCTTGCTCGAGGCCGGCCTCGTCGTCCTCACCGTGATTTCGTTCTGGCTGCTCGACCGCTACGTGATCGGGTGCGAGCGCGTATGAGCGCCGATCTGCTCGCCGGTCTCGTGCTCGCCGTCGCGGCGCTCGTGTACCTGACGTACGCGATGCTGCGTCCCGAACGGTTCTAGAAGAAGAGGTCGCGATGACGATCGTCGGGTGGCTGCAGGCCGCCGTCGTTTTCACGCTCGTGTGCGTGCTGGTGAAGCCGCTCGGCGCATACATGGCATGCGTTTTTCAAGGCGAGCGCGTGCTGCTTTCGCCCGTGCTCGGGCCGGTCGAACGCGGACTGTACCGCATCTGCCGGATCGACCCGGTGCGCGAGATGGGCTGGAAGACGTACGCGTTCGCCGTGATCGCGTTCAGCCTCGTGAGCCTGAGCTATCTGTACGTGCTCCTGCGCGTCCAGGCGTTCTTGCCGCTCAACCCGCAAGGCTTCGGAAACCTCGCGCCCGACCTCGCCTGGAACACCGCCGTGTCGTTCATGACGAACACGAACTGGCAGTTCTACTCCGGCGAGTCGACGCTGAGCTATCTGACGCAGATGGCCGGTCTCGGCTGGCACATGTTCGTCTCCGCGGGCACCGGCATCGCGATCGCGATCGCCCTCATGCGCGCGCTCGCCCGGCGCAGCGGGACGATCATCGGCAACTTCTGGGTCGACCTGACGCGCACGGTGCTCTACGTGCTGCTGCCGATCGCCATCGCCGGTTCGCTGCTGCTGATATGGCAAGGTGTGCCGCAGAACTTCTCGAGCTACGCGTCGGCGACGACGGTCGAGGGCGCGACGCAGTCGATTCCGCAGGGGCCGATGGCGTCGATGGAGATCATCAAGGAGCTGGGCACGAACGGCGGCGGTTTCGTCAACGCCAACTCGGCCTCACCGTGGGAAAACCCCACGGGGCTCAGCGATCTCGTCGAGCTGCTCTGCGTCTTCTTGATCGGCGGCGCGCTGACGTACACGTTCGGGCGCTTCGTGCGCGACCAGCGCCAAGGGTGGGTGCTGCTCGCCGCGATGACGGCGCTGTTCGTCGTCGCGTTCACGGCCGCATACGCCGCGGAAGCGGCCGGCAATCCCATCGTGCACGGGCTCGGGGTCGCGGGCGGCAACTGGGAGGGCAAAGAGGCACGGTTCGGGATCGCCGCGTCGGCGCTGTTCGCGACGATGACGACGGACACGTCGTGCGGCGCCGTCAACGCGATGCACGACTCGTTCACCGCGCTCGGCGGCTTGGTCCCGATGTTCAACATGCAGCTCGGCGAGGTCGTCTTCGGCGGCGCCGGCTCGGGTTTTTACGGAATCATCTGCTATGCGATCCTCACGGTCTTCATCGCCGGGCTGATGGTGGGCCGCACCCCGGAGTATCTCGGCAAGAAGATCGAACGCCGTGAGGTGCAGCTTGCGATCCTGGCCGCACTCGTCGTGCCCGTGTTCGCGCTGATTCCGGCGGGTATCGCCGCCGTGCTGCCGGCGGGGACGGCGACGCTCAACAACGCGGGGCCGCACGGTTTCAGCGAGATCCTCTACGCCTATTCATCGATGGTGAACAACAACGGTTCGGCGTTCGCGGGCCTCGGTGCGAACACGTGGTGGAACGTGTCCGGCGGCGTGGTGATGCTGTTCGGGCGCATCGCGATCGTGATCCCGGTCATCGCCCTCGCCGGTGCGCTCGTCGGCAAACGCGCCGTTGCGACGACCGCGGGGACGTTCGCCACGACGTCGCCGATCTTCGTCGTGCTGCTGATCGGCGTCGTCGCCATCGTCGGAGCGCTGACGTTCTTCCCGGCCGATGCGCTCGGCCCGGTCGTCGAGCACTTGCTGCTCGTGCAAGGAAAGCAATTCTGATGGTCTCGCGTTCTCGCTCGCTCTTCGATCGCGCGATCCTCGTTCCGGCGATCCGGGAGTCGTTCGTGAAGCTGGATCCGCGCGTCCAGCTGCGCAACCCGGTGATGTTCGTCGTGGAGGCCGGCGCGCTGGTCTCGTTCCTGTTCGCGTTTCGCGACGTGCGCAACGGCCAGGCGTCGTTCGACCTCGCGATCTCCGCGTGGTTGTGGTTCACCGTGCTCTTCGCGAATTTCGCCGAGGCGATGGCAGAGGGCCGCGGGAAAGCGCAAGCCGAGTATCTGCGCCGGACGAAGTCGGACACGACGGCGCGCAGGCTCGTCGACCTTTCGACGCTCACGCAGCACGCGCTCGCCGAAGAGCTCGTTTCGGCGGCACAGCTGCGCCGCGGCGACCGCGTCGTCGCCGAAGCCAACGACCTGATCGCGACCGACGGCGAGATCGTCGAAGGTGCGGCGACCGTGGACGAATCGGCCATCACCGGTGAGTCGGCGCCCGTCATTCGCGAGGCCGGCGGCGACCGTTCCTCCGTCACGGGCGGCACCCGCGTGCTGTCCGACCGTATCGTCTATGCCGTCAGCGCGAATCCCGGCGAATCGTTCCTCGACCGCATGATCTCGCTGGTCGAGAGCGCACGTCGCCAGAAGACGCCCAACGAGATCGCATTGTCGATCCTGCTTTCCGGGCTGACGATCATCTTCGTGATCGCGGTCGCGACGCTGGCGCCGTTCTCGATCTACGCCGGTGCCGTACCGAGCGTCGTCGTGCTGATCGCGCTGCTCGTCTGCTTGATCCCGACGACGATCGGCGGGCTGCTGAGCGCCATCGGCATCGCGGGCATGGACCGCGTGCTGCAGCGCAACGTGCTGGCGCTGTCGGGACGCGCCGTCGAGGCGGCAGGCGACGTCGATACGCTGTTGCTCGACAAGACCGGCACGATCACGCTGGGCAACCGGCAGGCGACGGAGATCGTGCTCGCGCCCGGAATCGATGAGACGACGGCGTATCGGTCGGCATACTTCGCCTCGCTCGCGGACGAGACGCCGGAGGGCCGGTCGATCGTGCTGCTCGCCGGCACGCAAGGAAACCTTGCTCCTGGCGAGGTCGTTCACGGCAACGACGCTCTGCCGGCGGGTGCGGTCGTCGTGCCGTTCAGCGCGTACACGCGCATGTCGGGCGTCGATTATGCCGACGGCTCGCGCCTGCGCAAGGGTGCGCCGGATGCGATTCGCGCGTGGGTCTCGCAGAACGGCGGCACGACCGACGTGCTTTCGGCCGACGTCGACCGCATCGCGCGCGCGGGCGGCACGCCGCTGCTGCTCGCCGACGCTCGTCAGATCTTGGGTGCGATCTACCTGCGCGACGTCCTCAAGCCGAACACGCG
>JALZBE010000032.1 GCA_030947665.1 Vulcanimicrobiota bacterium
GTGCCGTACCGTCGCGGATCGCGTGCGGCGCGCGCGGGATACGGCGCGCGCAGGTCGCGCAGCGCCTGCGCCGCGCGCACCGCCGCGAACCCGAGCGAGAGCCCCGTGGAAGCGCCCAGCGCCGCCTTGCCGATCATCGATGCGCGGATCACTCCGCTGCTGTACCCGCTCAGTAGTAGGCGCGCACGCCATAGGTCAGCGTCGTCGAACCGCCAGGCGGCACGCGCAGCGACCAGCTCACCGTCGACGACGAGCTCTTGCGATAGGGTGCCGACGACCGCAGGATGGACCAGTCGCCCGAGACGGGTTCCACCACGAGCACGTTCTGCGCCACCGGCTTCGCGTTGCGAAGCACGATCTCGTATTCGCTTTCGTACGTGTGCCCGGACGTGATCACGCGGAAGCCGGTCTGCTTCTTGTTCGCGGTCACGTCGAACGAATCGCCCAGATGCAGCCGGATGGTCTCGCCTTTGGGCGTATGGTCGATGCTGTCCGAGCCGACGAACTGCTCCTGGCCCGAATTGTCGCGCTTGTAGACGCGTAGCGCGCCTTTGGGCAACGCGATCCCGAGACTGCCCCCTTGGTTGACGAACGACACGTGCGTCCCCAGCTTCAGGCGCGTTCCCAAATCGGCGTTGCGCGAATTGTAATAGTCGCCGTTGCCGCGCAGCTCCAGGGTCTTCGTCACCGCGACGTGCGGCGCGAAAAGGAGATCGACTTGTTTGGTCTGATTGTCCGCGACCGTCGTGTTGCGCGGCAGCGTGTAGAGGTGGTATTCGAAGAGCGCTTGTTCCGTGGGTCTGCGGCCAGCGGTAGCCGCCATCTTCGGTGCCTGTTGCGCGCCGTCCGCCAGCTCCGACTGCACGACGTTGACGTCCCCCGCCACGAGTTGCACGTGGGCGTTTCGATACGTCGTGCCGCTTTGATTTTGCAGCGTGATGAAGCCGCGCAGGTCGAGCCGGTCGTCGTTGGGCGAGAGCAGCGCGGTGTAATCGGCTTTCCAGCTCAGGCCGCCGGTGAGGTACGTCAGCTCGACTTGCTGCGCGTCGGCAGCGCCCGCGTTCGCAACGTCGGTGACGAGCGTCGGGCGGTCGCGCAGGTCGGGCGGCAGCGACGGGAACGCGAGCTGCCCGTCGACCGTCGTCTCGATGCGGTCGGCATAGCGCAGAACGATGCCGCCGTTGGTCGCGAGCACGCGCGCGCGCTCGTGCGTGCGGCGCCCGGTTTGCGGATCGGTGCGCATCACGTCGACGTCGCGACCGACGTACTTCTCGAGCAGCTTCTCCGGCGAGAGCAAGTCGTAGTCGAAGTTTTGCTCGAGCACCGTGAGCCGCCCCGGGTTGCCGACGCTTTGCAGCAGCGCCGTCTCCGACTGGATCTTGGCGCTGACGTCCCGCAGCGCGAGCCGCGACTCCCCGTGCGGCAGCGCGAGCCGGCGCCGGTCGCGCACGAGCGCGAGCTCGCTGTTATAGATCGTGATGCCGACGGTGCGCTGGTCGGACAGCGTGCTGACGCGCTCGCCGGTGTCGGCCGATACCGCGGCCGTCAGCGTTGCGGCGAGGACCGTCGCGAGGACTGCCCGGCGCATCAGTACTGCACACGCACGCGGTAGGTCAGCGTCGTCGTGCCGTTCGGCGGCACCGTCAGCGACCACGTCGCGGTGGACGCGGACGATTTGACATACTGCGCGGAGGTTTGCAGAATCGTCCAGTCGCCGGGGATCGGCTCGACCACGAGCACGGTCTGCGGCGTCGGCTTCGCATTGCGCAAGATAACCTCGTACGCGCTCTCGTATCGGTTCTCGTTGCTGGGGAATACCTTGTAGTCGGTCTGCTTCTTGTGGGCCGTCACGTCGAACGAGTCGCCGAGATGCAGACGCACGCTCTCACCCTTGGGCGTGTGATCGATGCTGTCGGAGCCGACGAATTGCGCCGTGCCGGCGTTGTCGCGCTTGTACACGCGAACGGCGCCTTTGGGCAGCGGGATGCCGAGGTCGCCGCCTTCGTTCTTGAACGAGAGGTACGTCGCGACTTTGAGGCGGTCACCGAGATCCGCGCTCGCCTGGCGGTAGTAGTACGGGTTGCCGCGCAGCTCCAGCGACTTGGTCACGGCGACGTTGGGTGCGGTAAGCAGCTCGACTTGTTTGGTCTGGTTGTCGAGGACCGTGCTGTGCCGCGGCAGCGTGTAGAGGTGGTATTCCAGTAGCGCCTCCTGCGCGACGGAGCGCGCCTGAGTCCGGCCGATGGCCTGGAGCTGCGCCGCGGGCGGTTGGAAGGCATTGCGCACGACGTTGACGTCGCCCGCGACGAGCTGCACGCTCGCGTCGCGATACGACGTTCCGCTGGTATTCTGCAGCGTGATCAGGCCGCGGAGGTCGATGCGGTCGTCGCCCGGGGACAGCTCCGCGGTGTAGTCGGCCTTCCAGTTCAGCCCGCTGGTCAGATACGTCAGCTCGATGTCTTGATCGCCCGGCGATGCGTTCGTCACGTCGGTCACCAGCGTCGGGCGGTCGCGCAGGTCGGGCGGCAGCGACGGGAACGCGAGCGTTCCGTCGACGGACGTCTCGATGCGGTCGGCGTAGCGCAGCACGACGCCGCCGTTCGTCGAGAGCACGCGCGCGCGCTCGCGGCGGCGTTCGCCGGTGCGCCGGTCGACGTGGTACACGTCGACGTCGCGGCCGACGTACTTCTCGAGCAGCTTCTGCGGCGAGAGCAGATCGTAGTTGAAGTTCTGCTCGAGCACGCCGATGCGGCCCGGGTTGCCGACGCTCTGCAAGAGCGCCGTTTCCGGCTGGATGCGCGCGCTGACGTCGCGCAGCGCGAGGCGGGACTCCCCTTGCGGCAGCGCGACGTGGCGGCGGTCGCGCACCAAGGCGAGGTCGGTATTATAGATCGTGACACCGACGCCGCGCTGGTCGTCCAGGGTGCTGACCCGCTCGCCGGTTTCGGCCGAAGCCGTCGCGAACAGCGCCGCGGCGAAGGCGAGCGCGAGCATAGAGGGACGGGGCATGCGGGGATCCTCCTCGGCGTGACGATTCACCGTCACGGGTGCGCCCATGGTACTCGTATGGTTCGTCGAACGAAACCGGGTCACGGTTCGACGGCATCCTGATCGAAGAAGTCCGCATCGTCTCGACCCGCCCTGGGAAGGGTTAGATGCTTGCGGCGTATGCCCGCAGCACGTGGTGCGTGTCGCCCGCGGTGGTGACGACGTCCTGGATCGCGGCGATCTCGTCGGGCGCGTACGAGCGCAGCGAGTCGCCGTTACCGAGCAGCACCACGCCGCCGAGGCCGCCGCGCACGATCACCGGAAAGGCATACGCGGCGGGCAGGTTCGAGTGCAGCTCGCCGACGCGCGCGACCGCGCCCGTGCTCTGGACGCGCAGGATCGCCGCGTCGTTCAGGTCGATCGATTCGGCGGTGCCGTCGGTCCCCGCGATGCGGACCAGCCGCGTGCCGTTGCGCACGTAGTACGCGCAGCCGCAGTGGTCGAGGGTTTCGTCCAGCGCGTGGACGAGCTCGCGCTCCAGTTGCGCCGGCTCGTCAAAGAAGCGCAAGTCTTTCGCGAACGCGCGCAGCTTCGCCAACCGCTCCATCCGCCGCCGGAACAGCGCGAGGCGCACGTAGTGGTTCACGCGCGTGTGCACGATCTTGATGACGAACAGCACGGCGCCCGCGGCGATGATGTTCGCGAAGGTGCGCTTGTCGGGATCGCCTTCGAACTTGCTCTTCGCAAGGAAATCCATCCCGGTGAAGACGACGAGCAGCGCGAACGTGGCGATGCTGTACGCGACGGCTTGATCGATCGCGAAGCTGATGTCGAGCAGGCGGTGGCGCAGGATCGCGTACGCGAGGCCTGCCGGCAGCACGGCAATCGCCAGTGCCGCCACGTCGCCCCAGAAGGCGCCGCCCGCGACTACCAGCCCGGCGACGAGATAGGTCACGCCGCCGGCGAGCGCGACGACGAAGCTCAGCGCGATCCACGCAGCCTGCTGGCGTTCGCGTTCGGACGCGCGCAGCGCATAGCTCGCCAGCAGCAGCGCCGCGACGACGAAGAACGCCGCGTTGCAGATCCCGATCGCGGCGTCGGCGGCGACGAGATAATATCCCGCACCGTAGAGAAGGCCGTTCTTCAGTGCGACCAGCGCCGCGTACGCGATCCACACCGCCGGCAGCATTGCCCGCGCGCGGCGCGCGAGCGCGTCGGGCGCGGTGCCGTGCGCGAGGTCGAGCACGAACGCGATGAGCGCAGGGAATCCGATCGCGCCGCTCGCGAGGCGCAGCACCATCCCGGCGACGGCGAGCGCGGGCGGATACGTCCACCAGTCGCACATCAGTCCGATGGACAGCAAGAACAGCGCGAGCGCGCGCACCGAGCGGTCCCGCGGCCGCCCCACGATGAGCACCGCGGTGACGATCAGGACTACGATGCGGATCGCGACCCACTCGATGGGAAAGACCGTGTGCGGAGCCGGGTCGGCGCGCAGCGGGATCGCAGCACCGCCACCGGCGGCCACGACGCCGATCGTTTGTCCCGCCTTCACGGTGCGCAGCGCGAACGCGGGCCGCGGTGCGCCGACGCGCAGCTCGTCGCCGGCGCGAATCCCCGCGCGCGTTGCCGGCGTGCCGTCCCTCAGGGACTCGACGCGGACCACGAACGGGCCGGGCACGTAGCGCGACCGCTCGAGGCCGACGGTTCCAGGCCCGAACGGGCGCACGACGTCGACGGCGCACAGCACGAGCCCGAGCAGCAGCGGGAGCGCGAAAGCGGCGATCTCCCAAAACGGCCTGCGCATGGGCGTTGGTGCGACGCGGCCCGCCGCCGCCCCCGCTGCGTCGTGCAGGTCTCCAACGATAGCGGCCCTAAGTCGGCCCCGGCGACCGGACTTTTCACGCGGGGGTGTTCGTCATGGCGGAGCGCGACGAGGCGCTGTTCGACCTGTTCCTCGAAGCGTCGGCGGCGCTCACCGGCTACGACGTGTTCACGCTGCAAGGTACGGGGATCGCCGGCGACTATTTCGATCACGTGGTTGCGAGCGCCGGCGAGAAGCCGCTGCGCGGGCTGTGCGGCAAGGTGTGCGATCCGGCGACCGGGCGCGCGCGAACGCACCAAGAGATCACCGCCGCGATCGACGCGGGCGGCACCATGGATCCGTTGGCGCAGCAAGTCATCGGGCTGTGGTATCTCGGCACGTGGAACCCCACGCCGAACGATCCAAACGGCGCCGCGCTCCTATCGGGCCGGTCGTACGTGGAGGGGCTCGTGTGGCAGGCGATCGGCTCGCACCCGCAAGCCGCCAAACAGCAAGGCTTCGGCGCGTGGGCGCAAGAGCCGCGCCCGGGCATCGGTTAGGAGGCGTCACGTGCAAAAAGTATCGCCTGACGCGATCGCGGACAAAGAGTTCGACGTGGTCGTCGTCGGCGGCGGCGTCGCCGGCGCGCTGGTCGCGAAGCGCGTGAGTCATGCCGGGCGGACGGTGCTCCTGCTCGAGGCGGGCACGGGCGAGGAGAACCGCAACACCGAGTTCACGGAATACCTCGGCTACGTGAACACGTTCTACGCTGCCGACATCAAGATTCCGCAGTCGCCGTTTCAAATCAACCCCAACGCGAACGAAGCCCTCGAGACCGACGTGATCCCCGGCGGCACACCGTACAGCTACGCGACCGTACCCGATTCGTATTTCAAGCAGCGCGGCCGTGATCCGTTCCTGAGCACGTACACCCGGTATCTCGGCGGCACGACGCTGCATTGGGTCGGTACGTCGCTGCGCATGCTGCCGGAAGACTTCGAACTGTACAGCCGGTACGGCGTGGGCCGCGACTGGCCGATCTCGTACCGCGACCTCATGCCGTACTACGATCTCGCGGAGCTCGAACTCGCCGTGTCGGCGGACGTCGACGACCAGCGCTACCTCGGCATCGAGTTCACGCCGGACTATCAGTACCCGATGCACCGCGTCCCGCTGAGCTGGGGCGACAAGGTCTTGGGCGCGGCGGTCGACGGGATGGCGGTTCGCATGGACGGCGAGAGCTACGACCTGTCCGTCACGTCGACGCCTGCGGCGCGCAACAGCACGCCGAACACCAGCTACGTGCCGCCGCCGGGCGCGGTGAACCCGCGCGTCGGCTACGAGCCCGACGGCGCGGTCGGCAACCCCGCAATCGGGCACCGCTGCATGGGGAATTCGAGCTGCACGCCGATCTGCCCGATCCAAGCGAAGTACAACGCGCGCAAGACGCTGATCCGCACGCATCACGACCGCACGACCATCGTCACGCAAGCGGTCGTCACGGAGCTGCTGCGCGAGCCGGGCTCGGATGCGATCGGCGGCGTGAAGTTCAAGCACTACGCTTCGCCGGACGCGAAGGAGTTCACCGAGCACGTCGCGCGCGGCAAGACGTATGTGCTCGCGGCCCACGCCGTCGAGAACGCGAAGATCCTGCACGTTTCCAATCTCGCGAACGGCAGCGACCAAGTCGGGCGCAACTTGATGGATCACCCGTGCGTGCTGATGTGGGCGCTCGCGCCGAAATGGTACGGCGGCTATCGCGGCCCCGTGTCGACCGCGGGGATCGAGTCGCTGCGCGGCGGGAGCTTCCGCGCCAAGCACGGCGCGTTCCGGATCGAGATCGGCAACGACGGCTGGTCGTGGCCCGTCAACGGCCCGTTCCCGACCGTCACGAGCCTCGTGCAGAACGGCGTGTTCGGCACGGAGCTGCGGCACCGGCTCTTCGACCAGTGCGCGCGCCAGTTCCGCATCGCGTCGCTGGTCGAGCAGCTGCCCGATCCGGCGAACCGCGTCACGTTCGACCCCAAGGTGCGCGACTCGCGCGGCGATCTGCGGCCGATCATCACGTACAGCATCGACGACTACGTCAAGGCCGGCGCGGCGGCGGCGTTCGAGGTCGGCCTGTCGATCTTCGATCGATTCCGCGCGGAGGACGCGACAAAATATTCGCCCGCGGACTCCGGATCATTCTTGTGGAAAGGGAAAACGTACGAGTACCAAGGAGCCGGCCATCTCATCGGGACGCACCGCATGGGCGATTCGCCGCACAGCTCGGTGGTCGACGCGCGGCAGCGTTCGTGGGACCACCACAACCTCTACCTGGTCGGCTGCGGCAACTTCGTGACGGAGGCGACGTCGAATCCGACGCTGACGCTGGCCGCGCTGACGCTGATGGCCGCCGACAACGTGCTCGCGGACCTGGGCGGCCGGTGATGGCTCGGCACGCGGGACCGCCCGCCTTCGAGTACACCCTCGCGAAGAAAAACGAAGGCGCCGTACGGGACGACCTCGAGAAGCTCGGCTACGTCCGGCTCGCGCCGCCCCGCGACTACGACGCCACGATGCGCTCGCTGCGCGCGCTTCTCCAGGCCGCGATCAAGGTCGAGCTCGGTACGATCCCGCCGTACATGACCGCGCTCTACACCATCCGGCCCGAAGCGCCGTGGCAAGCCGCGGAGAACCTGCGCTCGATCGTCACCGAGGAGATGCTGCACCTCGTCCTCGCGGCGAACGTGCTCAACGCGATCGGCGGCGAGCCGAAAGTGTACAGCCGCGACGTCATGATGCGCTATCCGGGAAAGCTGCCGTTCGGCATCGACGCCGCGACGATCTCGCTGATCCACTTCTCGCCCGAGGCGGTCGCGCAGGGTCTGCGCATCGAACAACCCGCGGCGCCCAGCGCCCGGCACATCGTCAAGGCGGCGCAAGCCAAGGACGACGAGACCGTGGAGAACACCCTGACGATCGGCGAGTTCTATCTTCTGATCGAGAGCAAGCTCCGCGCGGCCGTGCTGGCGTTCGGCGAGGCACGCGTGTTCTGCGGCGACCGCGCGCGCCAGGTGACGCTGACAGAGTACTACTACGACGGCGGCGGCGCGATCGTCACGGTGACGGATCTGCGAAGCGCGCTCAAAGCGATGACCAAGATCCGCGATCAAGGCGAGGGCTTTAGCGAAACGGTCTGGACCGTGAACAAACCGAAGCCGGACGAGCTCGTCGAGGTGGCGCACTACTACAAGTTCGACGAGCTGAACCGCGGCCGCGCGTACGTGCTCGGCGACAAGCCGGGTCACCCGTCCGGCGAGAAGATCGTCGCGCCGTACGACGCCGTCTACCGGACGATCACCGACCCGACGATGGCGTCCTACGCCGACACGCCGGAGATCGCCGAGCACGCGCGCGCGTTCGACCGGCTCTACTGCGAGCTGCTGCGCACCGTCGAATGCGCGTTTGCCGGCGAGCCGAACCTCTTGCTCGCCGCGGTGCCCACGATGATGCAGCTGCGCGACCGCGCCGCGCAGCTCGTCCGCAATCCGATGCCCGGACCGCAGGGGCACGATCTCCATGCGGCGCCCACGTTCGAATACGTCCCGCTACCGTAACATCGCGCCGGATTCGACGCGTCGAGCTCGCGCGCGTGCATCTACGCGGCTGCGACTGCCCTCGGCGCGACGCGGCCGCGAATGGCGGCGCGTAGCGGACGTTCGATGCTGACGTGCAGCCCCCAAGCGGTGGCGAGCGACGTCGCGAGGGCGACGGCAGAGACGAGTGCAG
The DNA here is from genome assembly GCA_030947665.1 of Vulcanimicrobiota bacterium. Taxonomy (GTDB): domain Bacteria; phylum Vulcanimicrobiota; class Vulcanimicrobiia; order Vulcanimicrobiales; family Vulcanimicrobiaceae; genus Vulcanimicrobium. Next base: position 8,567 of record JALZBE010000032.1, read on the forward strand.
CCGGTAGGACGTGCTCCGCGAGCATTAAGACGCTGAGGTGCACGAGATAGAACGCGTAGCTGATCTCGCCGAGGCGCACGAACGCGGGGTGCGAGAGCAGTCGCGAGATCGCGCCGCGGCGCAGCGCGACGATCGCGATGAGCGCAGCCCAGAACGGCAGCGGCCACAGCGAGTATTGCAGACCGGCAGGCACGTGCGGGATCGCGATGATAGCTGCAGCGATCGCGATGACGGCGGCTACCTCCCATGCGGTCGCCGAGCCCGGGAGCTCGTAACCGCGAAGGAATGCCATGCCGAGCAGCATCCCGACCACGAAATCGACCACTCGGACCGGCGGAAAGATGTACGTGGTCCACACGTCGGCGTGATGGGGAATGGCGAAGACGGCGGCGGCGCACGCCCACGTCATCGCCGCCATCACGAAAATCGTGCGCGCGCCGGCCGTCGCGAACGAACGCGACAGCGACCAAATCAGCAGCGGGAAGAGCGCGTAAAAAAACGCCTCGACCGAGATGCTCCAGGCCGGCGAGTTGAGCCCGAGGTAGATCTCTTCGCGCGGAAACCACGCCTGAACCGCGAGCACTTGCGCGATGAGCGCGTCGGCACGCACCGCCGGAGGCGATTTGTCCCATGCTAAGCTGCCGTACAATGCGACGACGGGCAGCGCGAGCGCGATCGACACGAGATAGGCCGGGTAGACGCGCGCGAAGCGCGCGGTGTAGAACCGCACGACCGATGCCTGCGTGCTCAGCGCGCCCCTGTACGTGTACGTGAGGATGAACCCGGACAGCAGGAAGAAGAACCCGACTCCCGCTTGGCCCAGCGCGTGCTCGCGCGCGAACGGCTGCGCGAGCGGCGCGTGGTAGACGAACACCAGCAACGCCGCGACGAAACGCAGCGATGTCAGCGGCTTGAGATCGTATCGTCCAAGAGCGCGCACCTAGCCGAGTGATCGGCGAAAACCGCGTGGCGCTTAACCTCGGGGGGCTCCCGCCCTCAGGAAACGGCGCTTTCGTGCGTCTTGACGGTCGCGCTATGATGGACGTCACTCACCGGGAAAGCGGGTTCTTACGTGGCCGACCCTTGCGTTGTGTCCGGACCGATCCAGCACGTCATCCGTGGTGATGCTCGAGAACAGATCGTACGACAACATCCTCGGCATGCTGTACGCGACGGGTGAAACGCCGCCGCCGTTCATCGGACCCACGCAGCCGGTCGCGGGCCTCGCGGGGCAGAGCGCGCTCAACGGCCTCACCGCCGGCGGCTTCTCGAATCCCGCGCCGAATCACCAGCCCGCGATCTCCGTGGCGGAGACGACCGACACGACGTGCCCGGCCATCGATCCGGGTGAGCCGTTCGAATCGATGGCGCAGCAATTCCTCGGTCTCGCGAGCCTGCTGCCGTTCAACCCGACGGTCCCGACGCCGAGCGCGTGCGATCCGTACGCCGCCGCGCCGCTGCAGCCGATGGGCGGATTCGTCACCAACTACGCGCTCCAGCCCGGCGTCACGGCCGCGAACCTGGGCGACGTGATGACGTACTTCACGCCCGCGTCGCTGCCGGTCACGGCATTCCTCGCGCAAAACTTCATGGTGTGCGATCAATGGTTCGCGTCGGTGCCGACGCATACGTTCGTGAACCGCATCTTCTCGCTCGCCGCGCAGGCCGGCACGTTCGTGAACCGGGACGGCGCGACGTACAGTTACGTCAACGACATCGAGTTCACGCCCAAAGCGCACGACAACCCGCACATCATCTGGGGTGCCTACCCGCAGCCGATCATGGAGGGATGCCTCGTCGACATCCCGACCGTGTTCCGCCGGCTCGACGCCGTGTGCGGGACGGGCGGCGCCGTGCCCAACTGGAAAGTATATTTCCACGACTACTCGATCGCGCAGAACCTGCTGACGGACGTCGGCAGCGTCGTCACCGAGACCGTCGCGAATTCGACGGCGGCCGTGCTCAACGTCGGCCCCTACGACGAGTCGTATTACGGCCTGACCGGCCCGGTCGGCGAAGGCCCGTGGCCGCCGTGGGCGTCGCACCACTGGTTTCGCGATCCGCACTACAAGGTGAGCGTAACGGTGACGTCGTTCAAGGACGACCTCACGAAGGGGACGCTGCCCGGATTCTGTTTGATCGAGCCGCAGTACAGCTGCAACTACAACCCGTGGTGGCCGATCAAAGCCGCGACCGTCGCCTCGCTGCCGAATAGCAATCATCCGGGCCAGTCGGGATATCCGCTCGTGCACGGCGGCGCCGGCCCGCCGACGGACTGCGCGAACGGCGAGGCGTTCTTGGCGGACCTCGTGTCGGCGGTGTATCGAAGCGAGTACTGGGACAAGTCGGTCATCATCATCACGTACGACGAGCCGGGCGGCATGTACGACCACGTCTTCCCGCCTGCCGCGGTCCCGCCGAGCAGCGACATCGCGCCGACGTACACCGGCGCGTTCAGGTTCGAGCGCCTCGGCGGACGCGTGCCCGCGATCATCGTGTCGCCGTACGCGTACAAAGCGAGCGCGATGCAAGCCGCGCCGTGGACGAACGGTGCGACCTCGATGCCTGCGGGAACGACGGCATTCGATCACACATCGATCATCAAGACGGTGTGGGATCTATTCGGCCTCGCCACGGGCCCGAAGGGCGCAGACCAGCTCACCGACCGCGACGGCGCCGCACCGTCGATCCTGCCGTACCTCGCCTCGACGGCCGTGAACGATACGAAGATCCCCGACTCGACGAACCCGGCGGATTGGTCTTCCCCTAACGCCTAGCCTCCGGCGCTTGCGCGCCGGAGACGTGATGGCTGGATGCAGGCTCGTTCGGTGCAACTGTGCTCGCCGCAGGACTCGTCGACGCTCGCGGCTATTCCGTTGTCGCGCAGAAAGCGGACGATGATTCCGGGATTGAAGTCGGCATCGTGCACCATGCCGGTC
>JALZBE010000297.1 GCA_030947665.1 Vulcanimicrobiota bacterium
GACCGGCAGATCGCGGCGGCCCGCCATCCCGCGCGCGCGCACGTCGAGGTCGAGCCGTTCACGTGCGGCGGCGAGCGCGGTGAATCCGCCGATCGACGCCGTGTCGTATACGATTCCGTGGAATGCGTCGGGCAGCCCCAGCATCGTGCGCAGCCAGCCCAGCGTGACGTCTTCGAGCTCCGTCGCAGCGGGCGACGTGCGCCACAGCATCGCGTTCACGTCGAGCGCCGCGGCCAGCGCTTCGGCGAGCACGGTCACGCGCGCGGCGCTGATCGCGAAGTACGCGAAGAAGCGCGGGTGGTTCCAGTGCGTGATGCCGGGGACGACGTAGCGCTCGAAGTCGGCGAAGATGCGCTCGAACGCCTCGCCGTCGACCGGCGCTTCTCTCGGTAGCGCGGCGATCAGGTCGCCCGGTCGCGACCGCGAGAGCACTGGATAGCGCCGGGTCTCGCAGTAGTAGTCGTCGATCCATGCGGCGACGCGGGCGAACGCGTCGCCGAACGCGCGGTCGGAGCTCACGGCCGTTCCATTGTGGTCGAACTGCCGCCGTCCCCTTTGCGGCTTATCGCCCGACCCGGCTCGGACCGCGATTCATTCGGCGAACGGTCCCCGCTCGATTTCGGCGATCTCGTCGATGTAGAGCGTCGTGCCGCCGCCGTTTTCGTCGTGGAGAAAGACTGCGAGGCTGTTCTCGGTCAGCAACTCGGTGCGAAGACGACCTCTCCACGCCGTGCCGTCGACGAGCCGGACCCGCACCTCGGTACCGGCGAAACGCCGGAGCTCGACGACCTCCATGTCCGATGGACGCCCCGGGCGGGGCGGCCGTTCCGGCGTCCCGAACCCTCGCCGTTCCGCCGCCCAGGAGTTCCCATGAAGTACCGCACGCTCCCCAACACCGAGATCACGGTCAGCGAGGTCGGATTCGGCCTGTGGACGACCTCGACGGGCTGGTGGGGCGACACGACCGACGACGACGCCGTCAAGCTGATGCACGAAGCGCTCGACCTCGGTATCACGACGTTCGACGCCGCCGACACCTATGGGAACGGCCGCAGCGAGGAGCAGCTCGCCAAAGCGTTCGCCGGCCGCCGCGACGAGGTGGTGTACGCGACGAAGTTCGGCTACGACTGGTACGGCCACTCGGGCGAGCGCAAAGGCCAGAACGAGATCGAGCAGGACTTCTCGCCGAAATTCGTGCGCTACGCGCTCGAGCAGTCGCTCGCGCGTTTGCAGACGGACTACATCGATGTCTACCAGATGCACAACGCGCGCATGGAGCAGGTGCGCGACGGCGCGCTCATCGAGCTTCTCGAAGCGTTTCGCGCCGAAGGCAAGATTCGTACCTGGGGCGTCGCGCTGGGGCCCGCGATCGGCTGGCTGTGGGAAGGCATCGAGTCCGCGCGCGTCAACGCGCCGGTGGTGCAGATGATCTGGAACATGCTCGAACAGTTTCCGGGCGATCAAATGGTGGAAGCGGCCGAAGAGTTCGGCACCGATACGACCTATTTCATCCGGGTGCCGCACAGCTCGGGGATGCTCGAAGGACGCTACACCAAAGATACGGTGTTCCCGCCGACCGACCACCGCAGCCACCGGCCGCGCCAGTGGCTGATCAACGGCATCGAGAAAGTCGAGACGCTGCGCTTTCTCGAAGAGCCCGGCCGCACGCTGGGCCAAGCGGCGCTGCAGTGGCTGCTGAACGAGCCGCGTGTGATGACGGTGCTGCCGAACATCTACGATGCCGAGCAGCTGCGCGAGTTCGCCGCGGCGCCCGACACGCCGCGTCTGTCGGCCGACGAGTTGGCGCGCATCGCGGAGCTGAAGAAAGACAACTTCGGCGTGGGACCGGAACAAGGCCGCTTCAAAGGCACGATGTCGCCGCCGGACGACGCGGCCCTTCCGGCGCACGCGTGAGCGATCGCGAGACGATCCACTCCACCGCGGCGCCCGCGGCGATCGGCCCCTACGCGCAAGCGGTCGCCGCCGGCCCGTACCTGTTCGCGTCAGGACAGATTGCGCTCGATCCCGCGACGGGCCAGCTCGTGAACGGCGATGCGGCGGCGCAGACGCACCAGGTGATGGCGAACGTCGCGGCGATGCTCGCCGCCGCCGGTCTCGCGTTCGCCGACGTCGTCAAGACGACGATCTTCCTGATTGACATGGCCGACTTCGCCGCCGTCAACGCCGTCTACGGCGAATGCTTCGAGGGCGGCCCCGTCCCCGCGCGCTCGACGGTCGCCGTCGCGGCGCTCCCGCGCGGCAGCGCCGTGGAGATCGAAGTCGTCGCGCTGCGCCGCTAGAACGCAGCGCTAGAACTGCACCGCGCTGAACATGAACTGGGAGTTCGATCCCGCGGCCAACGCCGCCCAGTTGGACGTCACCTTGAACACTTTGTTCGTCGTGTTGTAGTTCGCGGGGAAGATCGTGTTGTTCGTGAGGTTGTAGTAGTACGTCACGGTCGTCGGCGCCGTCCCGGTTGAGGAGTACCCCGGCGTGTTCAGATAGCCGCCGTCCTTCGCCCACGAGTTGACGTTCGAACCGTCATCGGTCAGCAGCAGGCTCGATGCGCTGAGCGTCGCCGACGCGGGCGTCGTACCGTTGGCGGCAACCGCGATGTTGCGCACATCGATCGTGTATTTTAGAATCCCGCCCGGGCACCACGTCCCCGCGGGCACGCCGCCGGAACAGCCGGTGCTCGTGATGACGTACGACTTGGTCTGCACGATGAAGCCCGTGTAGAGCTCGTCGTGCACTTCGTTGTTGTTCGCGACGTTGGCCGCGTCGATGACCGCGACGAGTGCGTCGTAGCGGTTGAACGCCTGGAGGCCGGTCGGCGCGGAGTACACGGTCCACATGAACGCGTTGCCGCCGGCAGCGATCGCCATGGTCGCGCTCGTCGTGTACGCGTCGCCGTTCACGGTGCCGGCGATCTGCGTGCCGAGCGCGCCGGCGTTGTCGTTGTAGATTGCAACGGTCCACACGCCCGGTGACGCGGGCGCTTGCGCGTAGAAGATGAAGTTGCCGGCCGACCCCGCGCTGTTGTGCACTTGGTGGCGGACCGCGATCCCGGCCACCGCCGACGTGTAGGTGTTGCCGTTGGGCGTGCCGACGACGGTCGAGCTATTGATCGCGTTGAAGCCGGCCGGCGCGAACGACTTCTCGACGAAATCATTGTTGTTCGTCGTCGCGACGTTGCCGTCGTAGCTGCCGGTGGCTAGCGGGACGCCGACGGGCCCGATGTACACGGTGCCGCTCGACGAGCCGCACTCGGCGCCTGAGGCGGCGCCCGGCGCGTTCAGGTAGTTCAGGCCGAGCAGCAGGCCTGCGCTGCCCGCCGCTGCGCCGTAGTGCGCGTCGGGCGTGGGACTGCCGTCGGTGACGCCGGCCGCGCCACCGTTCACGTTGTGCGCGGCGATTCCGCCGCTGTCCGCTTCCAGGCCGCCGCCGCCACCGCCGCCCGGTCCGTGCGCAGCATTGCCTGCGTTCAAGACGTCGGCGTCCGTTCCGTTCGCGCCGTTCGCGTTCACGGTGACTCCGCTGATGTTCGCGGGTGAGGTCATCACCACCGAACCGCCGGCGCCGCCGCCGCCGCCGCCGTCGTTGTCGGGATTCACGCCCATCATCCCGTTCGCGGTGATCGTCACGGTGCCGTTCACACCCGCAAGACGCATCAACACGATGCCGCCGCCGCTACCGCCGGCCGACATGAGACCGCTGCTGTTGTTGCGTGAGCCGGCGCCGCCGCCGCCGCCCATGACGACCTGGATCCCGGAGGCCGCAACCGCTCCCCCGCCGTGCCCGCCGTACGGCTGATTCCCCTGCCACGTCTTCCCGCCGACACCGCCGGCGCCGCCGTTGCCGCCGCCGCCCCCGCCCGCATTCTCCTGGTTGAGCGAGATGTCGGAATCGGCGCCGCCGCCGCCGGCATTCCCGGGCGCGCCGCGCGCCATGTCGCCGCCGGTGTATCCATCGGCGGTCCCGGCACCCGTCTGCGTCGCGGTGACCGAGCTATACACGTAGGTTGGTGTGCCCGCGATTCCTTCGCCCTTCTGGCCGTGCGCGTTCTTCGCGTTCGAGCTGGCCCAGGCGCCGTTGATCGCGGTGGCATCGCCGCTCAGCTGGCGCGCGCCTCCGCCGCGAAATCCGCGCCCGTCGACGCTCACCGTCGCGCCGTTGCCGACCAGGAGGTTCTGCGAGTCGATCGCGAGCACACCGCCGGCTGCGCCGTTCCACGTCAGCGCCGTGAGGCCCGCAGCCAGCGTCGGCGATACATACTGCGGCACACGGATCACCTGGAATCGCGCGCCGCCGCCCGTCGTGTAGGCGTGAATCAAACCGTTCGCGTTGGTGCCCTTGATCGCGACGGAACCGCCCGTGTTGGCCAGCGCGCCGTTGGCGACGACGTACTCGTACGTGCCGGCCGTGATCAACGTCGCACCGCTGCCGCTGCCGCTGCCGTCACCGTACGACGAGGTGTCCGACGTGTTGATCGTCGCGCCTTGCATCTGGATGACCAGCAGCAGGTCGCCGACCGCGATCGCGGTGCTCGCGTCACCGGCCGCGTGCGCGGCGACGGTGATCGACGTCGCGCCGGCCGCGGCGTTCGCGGTCCCGCTGTAGTACGTGTTGACGATGCCGGAC
>JALZBE010000298.1 GCA_030947665.1 Vulcanimicrobiota bacterium
GGCCAGGACGCCGGTCACGCCGGCGCTTTCGGCGGCTGCGGCGCGCGCTTTGCGAAGGTGACGACGGCCGGGGGCACGCCGAGATAGCGCGCCGCCGCCTGGGCCACGCTCGCCGGCGTCAGCGCCGCCGCGAGGGAGAAGTAACGGCCCTGCAGCCCGCCATCCGCGGGCGCGTACGCCGGATCGCCCTCGACCGCGTACCAGCCGTACGTGTCGGCGACTTCGGCCGGGGTGTCCATCGACGCCAGCAGGCGGTACACGAAGCCGGCGCGCGCCGCCTCGAAGGCCGCCGCGCTCATCGGCGTGGCGGCCGCGGCGACGGCGTTCTCCACGATCTGGCGGGCCGCCGCGGCGTCGTCGCCGGTGATCGTTACCAAGAAGACGCCGGGGTCGTGGTAGGTCACGAACTTGCCGGTCACGCTGGCCTTGCGGCTGCCGAGCGCCTTCGCGACGGCCCCGGTCTTGGGCGCGAACAGGGCGTCGGCGAGAAAGTCGAGCGCCGTTGCGGCGCGTTCCTCGGCGATCGGGGGGCCGAGCCAGCCCAAGCCCGTGCCGCTGACGATCCCCGTCCGGTGAAGCGGCTCCGTCTCCGCCGTCCGCGCCGCGGGCGCCGGCGCCACCGCAGTCTCCGGCGCTCGCGACGTCGCATCGCCGCTGCGCGTCGCGACGCTGCCGAGCACCGCCGCATCGACGTTGCCCGCGAGGATCAGGATCGCGTTGGACGGCCGGAACGCGCGCTCGGCGAAGGCACGAACGCGCTCAACCGTGACATCGCCGAACTTCGCGGTGGGGATCGTCCCGTCGTGGAACGGCCCCGAAGCGAACAGCGCGGCGCCCAGCGCGTTCTCGATCGCGTCGGGCTCGACCGACCGCAGCAGCGCGTCCTCGCCGACGTCGCGCTGCGCGAGGACGAAGCCCGGCGCCGTAACGACGGGCGCGAAGAAGTCGGCCGTCATGGCGCGCACGGTCTGCGCGACGCGGTCCGGCGGGACGAGCGCGGTGATCGCGACGCTGTCCGGGTACGCCGCGATGCTCAGCCGCCCGCCGAAGCGCTCGACCAGCTGGACCAGCGGGGTCCCGGAGATCGGAGCCGACGCGGACACCGTCGCCGCGGCGAGCCGCGAGAGACCAGGCGCCGCCGTCGCGTCGAAGCCGCCGGCGGGAGCCCGGTACCATAAGGCGACCGCCGCACCCGCCTGCGCCCGGTCGGGGCGGATCTGGTACATCACGCCGCCGGGCAGCGTCCCGGTCAGGGGGCCCGTATCCTGCGCGACGGCGGTGCTCGCGACGCCGCAGACGAGAAGGGCCGCGGAAACCGCGGCCCTCAGACCCGTCGAGAATCCGCTCACGCGGGTTCCGGAGAGATGTTCGGCGGCAGACGCTTGGGCCGCTCCGGCCGCGTCTCGGGCTCGACCGGGCGGGATGCCGCCAGCGGCTCGTCCGACGGCGGCTCGACGACCGGCGCGTTGGGCGGCCACGGCTTGTCGCCCAGGATCGCCAGCACTTCCTGCGTCTCGACGGTCTCGTGCTCGAGCAGCGAGTTGGCCATGCGCTCCACCTTGTCCCAATTGACCTCGAGGATCTTGCGGGCGTCGGTGTAGCAGCCGTCGATGATCTTGCGGACCTCGGTGTCGATCTTGCCGGCGATGTCTTCGGAGTAGTTGCGGTCTTCGCCGAAGTCGCGGCCGAGGAACACCTGATGGTTGCCGCGGCCGTACTGGATGGGGCCGAGCGTGTCGGACATCCCGTACTGCGTCACCATGCGGCGCGCGAGTTCCGTCGCTTTCTCGAAGTCGTTCGACGCGCCGGTCGTGACGTCGCCGAACTTGATCTCTTCGGCGATGCGCCCCGCGACGAGCCGTTTGATCAGCGCGAGCAACTCGTTCTTGGTTTGCGAGTGGCGGTCTTCGTCGGGCAGCGACCACGTGATGCCCAGCGCCATGCCGCGCGGGATGATCGTGACCTTGTGCACCGGGTCGGAGTTGGGCGTGAGACCGCCGACGATCGCGTGGCCGGACTCGTGGTACGCCGTATTCTCTTTCTCGCGCTGCGACATGACGACCGACTTGCGCTCCGGGCCGACCATCACGCGATCGATCGCCTCGTCGCAATCGTTCATCTCGATGACGGATTTATTGCGGCGCGCGGCGAGCAGCGCCGCCTCGTTGAGGAGATTCTCGAGATCCGCGCCCGAGAAACCGGGCGTGCGGCGCGCGAGCGTCTCGAGCGAGACTTCCTTGGAGAGCGGCTTGTTCTTGGAATGCACCCCGAGGATCGCCTGGCGGCCGCGCACGTCGGCGCGATCGACGACGATCTGGCGGTCGAAGCGGCCCGGGCGCAGCAGCGCCGGGTCGAGCACGTCGGGGCGATTCGTCGCGGCGATCAGAATGACGCCGGTGTTCTGGTCGAACCCGTCCATCTCGACGAGCAATTGGTTCAGCGTTTGCTCGCGCTCGTCGTGACCGCCGCCCAGGCCGGCACCGCGCTGGCGGCCTACCGCGTCGATCTCGTCGATGAACACGATGCACGGCGCCGACTTCTTGGCCTGCTCGAACAGATCGCGCACGCGCGATGCACCGACGCCGACGAACATCTCGACGAAGTCGGAACCGGAGATCGAGAAGAACGGCACGCCCGCCTCGCCCGCGATGGCGCGCGCGAGCAGCGTCTTGCCGGAGCCCGGCGGTCCCAGCAGCAGCACGCCCTTGGGGATGCGCGCGCCCAGCGCCTGAAATTTCTTGGGGTACTTGAGGAACTCGACGACTTCGCCCAGCTCTTCTTTCGCCTCGTCGACGCCCGCTACGTCGGCGAACGTGACCTTCGGCCGGTTCTCGTTGAGCAGCTTCGCGCGCGAGCGCCCGAAGGACAGCGCTTGGCTCCCGCCGCTCTGCGCTTGCCGCAAGATGAAGATCAGCAGCAGCGCCATGATGATGAACGGGATGAAGTTGAAGACGTACCCGAGCAGCGGCGTCGACGTGTTGTTGACGACGCTGTACTCGACCTTGGCGGCTCGCAACGCCGGGAACAGGTCCCGGTCGTCCGGCATGACGGTCGAGAACTTCGCGCCGTCGACCATGTCGCCCGCGATCTCGTGACCGGTGATCGTCGCCTTCTTGATCTTGCGTTCCTGGACGTCGGCGAAGAACGTGGAATACGCCAGCGGCGTGCTGGGGTTCGGGCTCAGCACGAGCTTATCCACGATGAAAATCACCAGGATGAAGATGCCGAGGACGACGAGGATGCCTTTGAGGTGCTTGCCCATGCGTTGCGAGACCCTTTTACCGTTCTTTCCTAAGAACGTTACTCGGTAAGATACGTCTCGCGCTGTAATGGTTGACCCGGGTCATGCGGGGAGCACCTCCGGGCGGAGCTTCGCGAGATAGGGGAGAGTCCGATACCGTTCCTGATAGTCCAGACCGTACCCTACGACGAACTCGTCGGGGCAGGTCAAGCCGGTGTAATCGACCGCCACATCGACCGCTCGGTGGTACGGCTTGTCCAGCAGGACGGCCGCCCGGAGCGATGCCGGCTGGCGGTTGGCCAGCATCGCGCGCAGGTAGTGCAGCGTGTGGCCGTTGTCGATGATGTCCTCCACGATGATCACGTGGCGGCCCTCGATGGCGTGCGTGGTGTCCTGGATCAGACGCACCTCGCCGCTCGACCGGTGGGCGTTGCCGTACGAGGAAACGGCGATGAAATCGAGCTGCACGTCCGTTGGACCGCCCGGGGTCTCGGCGAGTGCCCGCGCCAGATCCGCGGTGACGAACAGCGCACCCTTGAGCACGCCGAGCAAGATGAGGGATTTGCCGGCGTAGTCGCGGGCGATCTCTCCGGCGATCCGCCGGTTCGCGGCGGCGATCTCCTCGGCGCTGACGAGGACCTGCTCGATGCCGGGCGGGAGCGTCTGCTGCTGCATCCGGGGCGTGTTCGCGTTCGGTGAAACGGTAGCCCCGTCGACCGGCGCGGGTCTTTACGGGCGCGTATCGCCTTCGCGGGCGTCGAGCAGCGCCTCGATGCGCTCGAACGGAACGTCGCGCAGCAGATTGCGTTTGCGCAGCTCGTCGCGCAGCGCACGGCGCGCTTGCCCGCGGCTGCTGCGCTCGAGTTCGCCGCGCACGATCGCCGCACACCTCGCGATGGCGCGGTCGAGCCGGGGGAACTCTTCGCGCAGTTCCGCGAGCGGTGCGCGCAGCGCATTGCGGCGATACCGGATCTGTTCGTTCGTCGGGTCGAGCGCGTACGGCAGCGCGCTGCTGCGCAATTCCGTCGCGAGCTCCGCGTGGGTGACCCGAAGGACTGGCCGCAGGAGCTCGATCCCGTCGGTCAGCGGCCGCCGCGCCGGCATTCCGGCGAGACCGTCGATTCCGGTGCCGCGGAACAGCGCGAGGAGCACGGTCTCGGTCTGATCTTCGGCCGTGTGCGCGGTGGCGACGGCGCTCGCGCCGGCCGCGCCCGCGAGCTGCGCCAGCGCGGCGTAGCGTGAGCCACGCAGCCCGGCTTCGTCATCGCCCGCGGCGGGTGGGCGCGCAATCAGGATCGGACGACCGAGCCGCGCCGCGACGGAAAGCACGACGCACTCATCCTGCGCGGCACTCGCGCGCACACCGTGGTTG
>JALZBE010000299.1 GCA_030947665.1 Vulcanimicrobiota bacterium
AACGCCGCTGAACGAGCGCGCCGTACACGACGTGGCCGCCTATGTCGAAAAGCTCTGAGCGCGCAGCGGCGGCGCGAAACCGCAAGCTCGACCCGCTGCGGCGGCCGCTCGACGGCGACGCACAACGCGACGTTGCGAACCGCCTCAAGACCGCGCGGGGGCACATCGACTCCATCCTCACGCAGCTCGACGAGCGCGCGTACGTGATCGACGTCCTCAGACAGCTGGCGGCGGTGCGAGGCGCGCTCGACGCTGCGGCGCGCGTATCGGTGCGCCAATACTTCCAAACCGCGTTCGTCAACGCCGTCAAGGCCGGCCAGGAAGAGCTTGCGATCGACGAGATGATGCGCGCGCTGACGTTCCTGCGCCACCTCGACTAGGACGTCTTTCCGAGGGGACTCCGCCTATTCCACGATACCGGCGCCGCGGGTGATACGGTACAGTAGAGACTACCCCGTAGGTCGCACGTCTCGAGACGCGCGTTTCGCGGTGGACATCGCACCGACCGTGCATGAAGGGCAAGCATCGTGAACCAGCAGCAGCAAACGAAGAATACCTCACTGGAGCGACTCAGCGACGTCGGCCTCGTTCTTTCAAATCCGGGGCAGGACATACGGGGCCGCAAGGTGACCGACCGGCATGGCGCGGACATCGGTCACGTATCGGGTCTTTTCATCGACGCAGACGAGCGCAAGGTCCGCATGCTGGAGCTTCGTACCGGCGGATTCATCGGTATTGGGGAGCGGCACTTCCTTCTTCCGGTCGACGCAATCGCAAGCATCGACGAGCACGACGTTCACGTGAACGAGAGCGGCGAGCGCATCGTCCATTCGCCCGTCTACGATCCGACGCTGGTCGCCGAGCCGACGCGGGACTACTGGGAGCCGTTTTACGGCTACTACGGCCTCTCTCCGTACTGGGGCAACGGCTATATGTATCCGACGTTTCCTTGGACGCAAGGTAGGAACCAAAACGACCACGCCGACATCCGAGGCGTCTACTGACTCGAGCGCATGCATGAAGTCGCTCATCGTTTTCGACCTCGACGGGACGCTGGCGGAGAGCAAGTCTGCGATCGATGCAGAAATGGCAACGCTCCTCGCCGACCTTCTCGCCGTGGTCAAGGTGGCGATCATCTCCGGCGGGGCGTTGCCGCAATTCAAAAAACAAGTTCTCGCTCACCTCCCGCACGATGCGCACCTGGATCAGCTTTCGCTCTTACCGACGTGCGGAACGAGGTTCTTCCAGTACAAGGACGGCTGGCACAAGCTCTATGCGGAGGACCTCTCGAAGTCCCAGAAGCACAAGATCGTCGCGGAACTCGAGAAGGCCGTCGCAGCATCCGGCTTTCACGCGAGCAAAGTCTGGAGTGCGTTGATCGAGGACCGGGAAAGTCAGATCACCTACTCCGCACTGGGTCAAGAGGCTCCGCTGGACGCAAAGAAAGCGTGGGACCCGGACTTTGCGAAGCGCAAGAAGATCAAAGCGATGCTGGATGTAACCCTCACGGAGTTTTCCGTCCGCTTAGGAGGATCGACGTCCATCGACGTCACGCTCCCCGGCATAGACAAAGCGTATGGGATCGGGAAGTTGCGAGACATCCTCGGCATCGCGATCGAGGAGATGTTGTACGTCGGGGACGCTTTGTTTCCGGGTGGAAACGATTACGCCGCCCGAGGAACGGGCGCCCGTTGCATTCAGGTCAGAGATCCCGACGAGACCAAGCGCGTAATCGAAGCCATCACCGCTTGTCTGGCCTGACGCGGTCACGTGCCGGCGCTCGCGAAGGATTCGGATGCGCCTTCCATTGCAGCATCGTAGGCGCCGCTTAGCGCAGCCTTATCGCAAGAGGCTCGATGATAGAGCGCGTGCTGTGCCGCAATGACGTTGCGGCTGTCGCCACGCCAGATCCCGAGTGCCGGCTGCTGAATCGCGCGAGCGAACGAGAACGTCAACGACCAGGGCAGTCGCGACGCCGGCGACTTGAATCTGAGATTCATTGCGTTCAGTCGTTCAGAGGCGAGCGTTCCGGATTGGCCTCCGGATAAGAACGCGATCCCCGGGACACGCGACGGTGGCGTCCGCCACGACGTCGGCCGCTTCTTGGGTGGCGCACGTCATGCTGCGCTAGCTATCGCTGAACATGTTGGCGCGCGGATGGCCCTTGGCCAACGGCGGCGGACTCTTCGGGTCGCTAAAGTCCGCCGTCCAATGCCAGTTCCGGATCTCCGGCATATCTTCCAAATGCCGGCGAATGTAGTCGTGGTGTTCGTAGAGCTTGCGGTTGAACATGTCGATGGCGTCCGAAGCCTCGGACCGCAGCCGTGGGATGTGTGAGAGCGCGTCGATGGCAAGATGGAAACGGCTCATCTCGTTGAGCACGACCATATCGAAGGGGGTGGTGGTCGTGCCGCGATCCATATACCCACGCACGTGAAAGCGGCCTTCATTCGAGCGTCCATGCACCATCGTATGGATCAGCCAGCGATTGTTGTGGAACGCGAACACGACGGGGGCGTCCTCGGTGAAAAGCGCGTCGAACGACATGTTGTCCATGCCGTGCGGGTGATCCGCCGGCATCATCAACGCGGTCAGATCGACGACGTTGACGACTCGCACTTTGATCCCCGGGACGTACTTCTGCAGTAGCCAGGACGTTGCGCAGATCTCGATCGTCGGCACGTCGCCCGCGCACGCCAGCACGATGTCTGGTTCTTCGCCACCGTCGTTGGTGGCAAACGCCCAGGCCGATGCGCCACGCGAGCAGTGTTCGCGCGCTTCGTCCATTGTCAGCCACTGCAGTTGCGGTTGCTTACCGCACGTAACGATGTTGACGTAATTACGGCTACGCAGGCAATGATCGAACACGTTGAGCAGACAATTGCTGTCGGGCGGATAGTAGACCCGGATGGTTTCGCTCCGTCGTGCCAAGGCGTTGTCGACGAACCCGGTGGCCTGATGGCTGAAGCCGTTGTGATCGTTGCGCCAAGCGTGGCTCGTCAGCAACACGTTGAGCGACGCGAGCGGCCGGCGCCATGGATACTCACGGCACTGTTCCAGCCACTTGGCGTGCTGGGTCAGCATCGAGTCCACCACCTGTGCGAAGGCCTCGTAGGAGGACCACATACCGTGGCGTCCCGTCAGCAAGTACCCCTCGAGCCAACCTTGGCAGCAGTGCTCGCTCAAGACTTCCATGACGCGCCCGTCGGGGCTGAGGTCATCGTCGATCGAAACCGTCTCAGCCGTAAACCGGCGTTTTGTCGCTTCGAAGACTGAGTTCAGGCGATTCGAATTCGTCTCATCGGGACAGAACATGCGGAAGTTCGTCGGATTTAGCTTGAAGATGTCTCGAAAAAAGTCGCCGAGCTTGCGCGGCGCCTCGGCGACCACCTCACCGGGCCCCGGAATCTCGAGGGCGTACTCACAAAAGTCGGGCACATCGAGTGCGGTGAGCAGTCGGCCGCCGTTCACGTGCGGACTGCCGCCCATGCGACGATCGCCTTTCGGCGCGAGCGCCGCCAATTCGTCGTTGAACTTGCCGTTTTCGTCGAAGAGTTTGTGCGGCTCGTAGCTGCGCATCCAAGCTTCGAGGATCTTCAGGTGTTCGGGATTCTCACGGACCGTTGCGAGCGGGACCTGGTGCGCGCGGAAGGTGCCTTCGATCGGTATGCCGTCGACGTCTTTGGGGCAGGTCCAGCCCTTCGGCGTACGCAGAACGATCATCGGCCATATCGGCTGCTTCTTGAACCCACTCGTCCGCGCGTCGTGCTGAATCGCGCGGATCTCGGCATAACAGTCGTTGAGCGTCGCGGCGAGCAGCTGATGTACGACAAGCGGATCGTCACCCTCGACGAAGTAGGGCTTGTAGCCGCGGCCGACATAAAGCGCCTTCAAGTCTTCATCGCTCGTTCGCCCTTGAACGGTCGGTCCGGATATCTTGTAGCCGTTGAGGTGTAAGATCGGAAGCACCGCACCGTCGCCGACGGGATTGAGAAAGCTGTTGGACTTCCAACTTCCTTCGAGCGGACACGTTTCGGACTCGCCGTCGCCGATCACGCAGGCCACGATCAAATCGGGATTGTCGAACGCCGCCCCAAAGGCGTGCACCATCGAGTACCCGAGCTCGCCGCCCTCGTGCATCGAGTTCGGAACGTGCGGTCCGCAGTGGCTGGGCACACCGCCCGGCGTCGAGAATTTTCTGAACAGCAGCCGCAAGCCGTTCTCGTCGCGCGTGATCTCAGGGTGGACTTCGGTGTAACTTCCTTCCAGGTACGAGCTTGCGTTGAGCGAGGGCCCGCCGTGGCCGGGGCCCGAGATGTAGATGATATTCGCACCATGCTCTTTGATGAGCCGGTTGAGGTGGACGTAGATCAGATTCTGGCCGGGCGACGTGCCCCAATGTCCGAGAAGCCTTGGTTTTATCTGTTCTGCTTTGAGCGGCTCGCGTAAGAGGGGGTTTTCGAAGAGATAGATTTGGCCGATGCACAGATAATTGGCGGCCTGCCAGTATCGATTCATCTTGTCCAGCAGGTCGGGCGCCAGCGGACCGGTAGGGACAGGCACGATCGCCTCACGTTTGCCGTTTGCGGCGATGGCCGTTGACAAGCTTGGGT
>JALZBE010000300.1 GCA_030947665.1 Vulcanimicrobiota bacterium
GACGCATCACGTTGCACCTTCGTGGAGAACCCGGGTACCGTGCCGGCTCCCGTTTGCACGACGGCGCTGAGTGCAACGAGGACCGGCGTCGCGCGCTCGCGCTCCGCGGCGCCGCACTCCGCGCGGCCGGTCGCCGGCGCGAACGGATCCGCGCCGCTCGGCGCGGCCTCGAAGCGCGGCGCAAACTGCCGCAGGATCTGCTGCGTGGCCGAGCCGTTCCCGGCGCTTTGCTCAAAGCTCGAGCGCAGCGGCGATCCACCGAACGTGAAGGCGTACGCGAGCGTGAGGGTTCGCTGACCCAGCGGAAACGCGGGCAGCGTCACGGCGCCGCCGTTCGAGAGCGGCAACGGCTGCGCGCCCTCGTCGGTGGCGAACGCCGTCGCGCCCGTGCCGAACACGTTCGTTTCTGAAAGCGTCATGCGCCCCGCGCCCACGGGATGCGAGAGCGACGCGTTGACGGTGCTGTACGGCCCGCGATGCTGGAAATTGTTTGCGCCCGTGTACTGCAGGTTCAGAATCGCTTCCGTACCGGACTTTGCCGCGTATCCGTCGAGCGTCAGGCCTGCACGGTGCATCGGGCGGCCGGGAAGTTGCGAGCCCACGACGAGATCGCTCGCGACGGAACGCAGCCAGCCCGGTACGGCGATCACCGTCGCCTGCGCGAGCGAATACGTGGCGGAGGCCAGCACGCCGCGCCCGAGCGGCAGGCGCGCAGAAAGGTCGACGCCCTGATAGCGCTGCGTGGTTCCGCCGACGGCTTGAGCGACGTACACGCCGGAGGATGAGAACGGCGTTCCGCCGCACGCGTAGGGCGAGTTCCACGCGCCGGCGAGCGCGGTAACGTATGCGGAATTCAGCGTAGTCGTGCCGTCGGCGCGTACGATCGCCAGCACTGAACCGCCGCGCTGGACCTGGCGGTAGAGTTCGGCGCTGAAGGACCGCCCGCCGCGCGCCGTGTGCGTCCAGCCGAGGCCGACCGACGTTTGTGCCTGCGGCTGCGGCGCGTCTCCGCCGCTCCGCACCACCGTCGTTCCCGAGCGGCAATCGAACTGCGCGTCGGCCGGATCGGCGAGACCCTGGACGAACCCGAGCCCGGCCGGAGTGCCTCCCGCGGCGAGCGAGAGCGTCAGCGTGTCCGCGTCGCCGGGACGGTACGCGGCGGCGAGCGATGCGAGCGTCGATTTTCCGCTGTACGCCTGCGATGCAAACGAAAGCCCGCCGGTCAGCGTCAGCTTCGGCGACACGCGATATGCGTCGCTCAGCGCGCCGGTCGTGGTCGCCGTGCCGCGCGCAGCACCCGTGCTGAGCGCCGATCCGGCGGTCGTCGAACCTCCGACCGAGGACAAGGCGGCGGCCTTGAACGTGAGCTCGTGGCGCGATCCGAGCGCCGCTCCGAGCGTCAGCGTCGTTCCGCGAGAGAGCGTGCCGTTCGACGACGAGAACGGGTTGGCGTTCCCGGCCGTCAATCGTCTGCTCTCATCAAAAACTCCGGATGCCGAGCTCGTATACGTGCTGAGCGACACGCTGGTCTCGCCTGCGAGCGTGTTGAGCGCCGCGTATGCGAACGCGCTCCGGAACGATACGCTGTTGCCTGGTCCCGAACCGCACGGCACGTTCGTCGTGAACTGCGTGCACAGCAGATCGAACCGGTTGTTCGACAGCAGCCCCGCCGTCGTCAGCGTGGTCTTCCCGTCGCCGAAGCTGTATCGCAGCTTCGCCAGGTCGCCGAGCTGCCGCGACTCGCCGCCGTGCTCGTAGCTCAGACCGCTCTGGTCGAGGTACGTCTGAAACGTCTGCGGCCTGTTCGCGCCGCGTGACGTGTGCTGGAGCGCGTACGCCAGACGTCCGGCGCTGCCGGTCGCCGCCAGCGTGTCGTTCGCGGCATCGAACGCGCCCAACGCCGCCTGACCGGACAGTTGGGCGTTCGCCGTCGGTTCGAGGGTGCGGAAGTTCACCGTCCCCGCCGGCGCGCCGGCAGTCGGAGCGAAGCTGACGGAGGCCCCCGAGAAGAGATCGGAGCTCAACGCGCGGAGATTCGTTGCCGACCCGGGCGCCGAGATCGTGATCCCGTCAAGGGTCAAGCCCGTCTGGCTCTCGTCGTGATTGCGCAGCGAGATGCTCAGCGACGAGCTCGAGTCGGACGACTGCGTCGTGACGGTCACGCCCGGCTGCTTGTCGAGCGCATCCTCCAAGGTGGACGAAACCGACCGCTCCGCGGAGCCCGCGTTGACGCCGCCGCCGCGCGTGCGGGTGCGGGTGCTCGTCGTTCCGATCGTTTGCAGACCGCTGCCTGCGAGCGCAACCGCGACGGCGTACGTGCGTCCGGCGGCGATCGCCACCGACGCAGCGCGCGACGGACCGTATCCGGCGAGAACGACGCGAATTCGGTAGACACCCGGCGGCACGTCGGTGTAGCGGACGTCGCCGCGCACGTCGGTGCGCGACACGGTAAACGATGCTCCGAGAAGCAGCACGCGCGCGTCTGCGAGCGGCTTGCCCGTTGCGGCGTCGCGTACCGTTACGACGACCTCGCCGGTCGTACTCTGCGCGTGAACCGGGCCGGCGTTCGCGAGCAGAATGGTGCAGGCCGCGAGCAGAGCGGCAGAGGCGCGGCGCAGCCGCGGGATGTCGAACTTCATTCGGGTAACACCGTCCGCCCTGCCCCTGAGACTGGGCCGTGACGTTTCTCAGGGAGTTCAGCGGATATGCGCCTATGGTCGGTGCGTGGAGCAAACAGACGTGGTCACTCCGCGCGACCCGTTCGCGCTCGCCTGCATCGCGATCATCGAAGACGAGAGCGGGATTCGTGAGTTCCTCGAACGCGCGCTACGCCGGGCGGGCTTCGAGGCGCGCAGCGCGGCGGACGGGGTCGCGGGACTCCAGCTTGCACGCGGCTGGCGGCCGGACATCATCGTGCTCGACGTGATGCTGCCGAAAGTTGACGGGATCTCGCTCCTGCCGATGATTCGCCGCGAGACGGAAGCACCCGTGCTCATTCTCAGCGCGCGCGGCGACGTCGTCGACCGCATCGAGGGGATCGCCCGCGGCGCCGACGACTACATGGCCAAGCCGTTCGACGTCGACGAACTGATCGTGCGCATCCGCGCGTTGCTGCGTCGCCCTTCGCTCCACACGCCGCAAGGGTTTTCGTTCGCCGATCTGCGCGTCGACATCGCGAGCCGCACCGTTTGGCGTGGAAACCGCATCATCAGGCTGTCCACGCGCGAGTTCGACCTTCTCGCGACGCTGCTGCGGCGTCCGCGCCGGGTGTTCAGCAAAGACGAGCTGCTCGAGCGCATCTGGGGCGAGCGCGACGTGCTGCCAGGCTGCGTCGAAACGTACATCGGCTACCTGCGCAACAAGATCGACCGCGCCGGTGAGCCGCGTCTCATCCATACGGTACGCGGCGCGGGCTATACGATCCGCGAGAGCTGATGCGGTCGTTCGCGACGCGCCTGGGCGCCGGCTATGCGATCGTCGGCTTTAGCGCGGTCGCTTTGCTCGTGCTGTGCTTCGCGGCGTTGGCGTTCATGCGCGCAAGCGACGATCTCGCGGCACGAACGCACGCGGTTGCACTGCGCGCCGCGCCGTTCGCGAAGATGCTGGATGCCCACGGGGTACGGCGCGGCGCGCCCGCATTCGTGGCAAAGGCGCGAACCGACGAGGTGATGGTGGTTGTCGTCGACCTCCGCTCGGGGGGCGCATACTCCGGCGGTGCGTGGCACGAGCGTCCGATCGGCGAAGACGCGCCGGCACCGGCGCGGCTGCCCTTCGCCCCGATCCCCCGGCTGCCTCCGGAACGTCTGCAAACGGCGGGCGCGACGGTGCTCTTCCTGCCGTCGACCGATGCGCTCGCACCGCGCGTGCGCACGATCCTCGTCGTCGCGGCGATCATGCTCGTTGCCGGGGGCGTGCTGTGCTCGCTCCTCGCGCGCGCGCTCGCCAGGACCGCGGTGAGGCCGTTGCACGCGGTCACGCTGGAACTGGAACGCTTCGGGGCCGGCGACGTGCAGCCCGCGAGGGTGGGCGATCGGGCGCAGTTCGACGAATTCGCCCGGCTCGCGAAAGCATACGAGACCGCGACGCTTCGCGTCGCCGCGGCGTTCGCGCGGCGCGAAGAGTCGGAGCGCGAGATGCGCCGCTTCGTCGGCGACGCCGCGCACGAGCTGCGCACGCCGCTGACCATCATCGGCGGCTGCATCGACGCGCTGAAGAACGACACAGACGCGAGCGACCGGCAGCGCACGATCGAGACGTTGGCCGGGGAGGAGCGGCGCTTGCGCGCAACCCTCGACCGCCTGCTGATGCTGATGCGGCTCGACGCACCGGATCTGCCGGGCGCCGATGCGGGCGCGGTCGACGTGGTTCAGTGCGTCGAGGGACGGGTTGCCGCGTTCGCGCGCGCCTGGCCGGATCGGCACATTAGGTTCGCCGTCGAACCGGGAGTCGACGGCGTGGCCATCCTCGCCGACGAGGACGAGCTGCGCATGGCGCTCGACAACCTGGTGGAGAATGCGTTGAAATACGCTCCCGGCTCGACCGTGGATGTCGCGGTCCGCCGCGCCGGAGAGCGCATCTCGCTCGTGGTGTGTGATCGGGGTCCCGGGC
>JALZBE010000301.1 GCA_030947665.1 Vulcanimicrobiota bacterium
ATCGAGAACACGGTGCCCGACCTTTCGCACGAGGCCGATCCGGCCCGCGGCGTGCTGCGCGCCGAGGCCGAAGCCGAGGTCCGCGCGGCGCTGGCCGAGCTGCCCGAGCGCACGCGCACCGTGCTCGCGCTGCGCTTCTACGACAACATGGATTACCAGACCATCGCTTCCACGATGGGCCTGTCGCTGGGCAACGTGAAGACGCTGATCCACCGCGGCAAGCTCGCACTTGCGCACAAGCTGCGCGAACGTGAAGCGGTGGCCACGGGAAAATGCGCGACCCGGACGTTCCGGGTGGTCGGAGGCCTAGGTGAGCTGCAGCTCGTCTGAAGACCTCTTCGAGGCGTATCTCGACGGCACGCTCTTCCCGGCGCAGCGCGCCCGCCTCCTCGCGCACCTTGCGGGCTGCGGCCCGTGCAAAGGCGTGCTCGAGGAGCTGCGCGTCGTCGACGCGCTGATCTCGTCCCCGCGCCACGTGGAGCTGCCCGCGAACTTCACCTTCGCGACGATGGCCGAAGTGCGGTCGCTCCCACGCCCGCAGGGCACGCCGGCGCCGGTGTATGCGTACCTCGTCTCGTACCTCGTCGCGGCGTGGCTGCTGATCGGGGCGGGCTTCCTGTTCGCCGCCACGGCGATGCGCGCGATGGGTGAGACCGCGCTCGACGTGAGCGCGCTGCTGGCGCGCGTGTTCGGGATCGTCGGCCATGCCGGTGCGCGCGTCGCCGGCGACTTCGGCGCGCTGGGGGCGGTGCTCGGCGCCGCAATGATCGTAGACGTCGCGGTGGTGCTCGCGCTCGTCGTCGGCTTCACCGTGGTGCGGCCGCGGCTTGCGGAGCACCTCCGGTCGTGAACGTTCGCCTCGTCGCGCTGCTGACGAGCCTCTTCGCGGTGCTGAGCGCGATCTTCGCTCAGCCCGCATCCGCGCGCGGCAGCGACCGCGGCGAGACCACGGTCTCGCAGAACGTCTACGTCGCGCCGGATCAAGTCATCGACGGTGACCTCGACGTGATCTTCGGCGACGCGACCGTCGCCGGCGTCGTCAAGGGCGATTGCAACGCGGTCTTCGGGCGCTGCACGATCGTCGGCAACGGCCGCGTGCTGGGCAAGATCAACAGCGTCACCAACGACGGCGTCCGGACGTTCGTGCCCTGGGCCGTCGGCAAGGAGTACGGCATCAGCGCGTTCGCCGAGCAGGATCACCGCCTGCTCGTGAAGCTGGCCGCGAGCGCCGTCGTCGTGCTGATGTTCCTGATCTTCCCGCTGCGCATGCGCGTCGCGCTCGACCGGGTCGAGAAGCATCCCGCGCTGTCGGCCGTGACGGGCGCCGTGGCCGTCGTCGCGATCATCCCGATCGCGCTGCTGCTGATCGTGAGCATCATCGGCATCCCGCTGGTCGTGCTCGAGATCGCGGCCCTGTTCGCGGGCGTCTGGATCGGGACGGGCGCCGTGTCGCTCGTCGTCGGGCGGCGCCTCGCGGAGCTGGTCATGCCCGCCTCGACGCCGTCGCCGCTGTTCGCGCTGATCCTCGGCCTAGTCGTCGTGTCGGCCGCCGAAATTCTGCCGATCGTCGGCTGGGCGGTGACCGCGCTCGTGTGGCTGGTCGGGCTGGGCTCGGCGATCCTGTCCTTCATCCGCTCGACCCGGCTCGACGCCGCGGTCCACCGGGCGCCCATCGGCGGCCCGCCCGCGACCGGCTGGCGCTAAGAAGACCACGGCCCCCATCCGGGACCCGATCGCCATCCGGGGAACAACGGTACGGAGATGAACATCGTGATCCCGCCGGCACGCCTCGCGCGCCGCACCGAGCGCCTCAAGCCGTCGACGATTCGCGAGATGCTCAAGGTGACGCAGAATCCGGCGATCATCTCGTTCGGCGGCGGCCTCCCCGCCGCCGAGCTGTTCCCGGTCGAAGAGGTCTCCGCGGCGCAGGACCGGGTGATGAGCACCCGCGGCGCGGCCGCGCTGCAGTATTCGGTGACCGAAGGCGTCGGCGAGTTGCGCGAATGGGTCGCTGCCCGGTTGCGCGCGCAGCGTTACCTCGACGTGAGCGCGGACCACGTCGTGATCACTGGCGGGTCGCAGCAAGGTCTGGATCTCTACGGCCGCGTGTTCCTGGACGCCGGCGACGTCGTCGCGCTCGAGAACCCGTCGTATCTCGGCGCGATCCAGGCGTTCGACGCGTTCGAACCGCGGTATCTGCCGATCGCGTCGGACGGTGACGGCATCGTCCCGGATGCGCTCGCCGCGGCGTTCGCGGCGGCCGATCCGCTGCCGAAGTTTCTGTACCTCGTCCCGAACTACGAAAACCCGACCGGGAACACGCTCGCACTCCAGCGGCGCGCCGCGATCGCCGACATCTGCGCGCGCTTCGGCGTACCGATCCTCGAGGACGATCCGTACGGCGAGCTGTGGTTCGACGAGCCGCCGCCGCCGCCGCTGCTGGCGAGCGCGGCCGGCGGTGCGGTGACCTATCTGGGCACCGGCTCGAAGATGGTCGCGCCCGGACTGCGGGTCGCATGGATGGTGATCCCCGACCGCCATCTGCGCGACAAGGTGATCACGGCGAAACAGGGCGCCGACCTGCACTCCAGCTCGTACGCGCAATACGTGTTCCACGCGTACGTCGAAGACGACGCGCGGCTGGCCGCGCACCTGGCGCGCGTGCGCGCGACGTACAAGCAACGGCGTGATGCCATGACGTCGGCGCTGCGCCGCGAGATGCCGCCGCACGTCGGCTGGAACACGCCGCACGGCGGGATGTTCCTGTGGGCGACGGTCGGCGCGGGCATCGACACCGAAGAGCTCTTCGAGCGCGCGGTGCGCGACGACGTCGTGTTCGTTCCGGGCCGGCCGTTCTATCCGCACGGGGACCGCGGCGACGGGATGCGGCTCAACTTCTCGGCGATGCCCGAGGCGCGCATCGCCGAGGGGATCGCGCGCCTGGGACGCGCCATTTCGTCAGAAGGATGAACGTGCGGAAGGTCATCATCGCTCTGCTGTGTGCGCTCGCTCTGGGCGCGTGCAATCACAGCGTAACCGGCACGTGGGAAGGCCAGCTGATCCAAGGCCCCGGAACGTCGCTCGAAGCGCAAAAAGTGTATCTCGTTCGAGACGGAAAGCGGCATTGGGTCGTGCATTCCGAGTGGCTGATTTCCCACGGTTATGCGTGGCCCGCCGACGTGCACCACATCGGTGCGGCCGAGGTCAACGCGATACCGGAAGCGGAGATGATCGCGGACGCGAAATAGCGCTGCGCTATTTCGTGAGGACGAAGTAGAATTCGTTCTCCTGATCGGAGATGCGCGGGCGGGACCATACTGCCGACCAGGGAGCGATCTGGCGGCGCGCGTACGCGATCAGGTCGCCGAAGCTTTCGAACGTCCAAACATGAAAATGGATGTCGTGCCCCAGCGCAAACACCGGCTCCGCGGCTTTGACCGGGTCGGGTTGCGGAAAGCACTTGGCGAAGAACTCGATGTAATGTTCCCAGTCGCGCTCGCGCGACGGGCGCGTGTAGTCCGCGAGCAAATGCTCCAGCGTCGTGACCGCACGGTCCTTGTCGAACGTCACGTTCTTGTCCGGCACCACCAGCACGAGCCGGCCGCCGATTCGCAAGCGCGAGTGCGCGGATTCCAGCGCGCGCAGCGGGTTGGACGTGTGCTCGATGACGTGCGAGGCGATGATGAAGTCCAGGCTGTCCGGCGGCAGCCCTTCCATCGCCTCGAAGTCGGCGCGAATGTCGTCCGGGACGAGCCCGGCCTCGCCGAAGTACGCGCGGTCGTGGAGCTCGTCGGCCGAGTTTCGGTCGGCGTAGCGGACCTTCGCGGACGGACCGACCGGAAATGGATTCGCACCCGCGCCGAACTCCACGCCCCCGCCGCTGAGCGTCTCACCGATCGCCGCGAGGAGTTCGGTGCGCGTCGGAATCGTGCTGAGGTCGATCATCCTAGGCGGCTCGAGGGATCGCTTGGCCGATGTAACGTGTTCGTAGCGTACGTACCCCGCTATCTTCGTGTGATGCCCGGCAGGAGCGGCCGTAGGTCGCAACAACAGGACGATTTCTGCACCAACCCATTCCGATGAGAGGTACCCCGTGGGCCTGGTCGTGACCGGCATCTCCCAATATGGCGATATCAGTGCGCTCGAGGCGGCGCTCAAAACTGCGGGGCTCCCGCTCGACTCGATCCAGCTCATCGGCCCCGACGACTCGACGCAGGGCGCGGCGTCGTCCATGGGACTGAGCAACCCCGGGCTGATGACCGGCGGCGGTCAGGGAACCGGTGTGCCGGGGATCACCAGCGGCGTACCCACGGCCGGCGGCTACGGGACGCGGTACTTCCGCAACGAGGGGCTGGGCGACCGCCTCGGAGACCTCGAGATCCCCGACGACGAGCTCGACAACTATATCGAGGCGCTCCAAGCGGGGCGCAGCGTCGTCGCCTACTTCGCAAAGCCAGAGTCGGTCGACCAAGTCGAAACGATCTTCCGCTCGACGGGCGATCTGCTCAAGGTCAAGCGGTTCTAACGAAGCCGCGCGCGTGATCCTCCTTCCGCGCGCGGACGAGCTGGCGCGCATCGGCGCGGACGCGCCCGGAA
>JALZBE010000302.1 GCA_030947665.1 Vulcanimicrobiota bacterium
GCCGGCGCGCTGACGTTCGACGCGATCTCGATCGTCGGCTCGCACCTCGCGGAGATCGCGCGCGCGCACGCAGCGGAGCTGTTCGGCCGCCAAGAGTTCCAGACGCTCGTCGAACACTTGCGCGGCTTGGTGCCGTCGGTGGTAAAGGACGTCGGCGGCGACGTGCTGCCGCTGGGCGTCGCGCACCGTGCGTTCGTGTACTTGCTGCGCGAGCGCGCCTGGCCGCGCGATCCCGTCGCCGTGTTCGAAGCGCTCGTCGACGCCGCCGTGACGACGCGCGACCCGCGCGACCTCGCCGAAGCCGCGCGCCGCGCGATCGTGCCGCAGCAACTCCGCCGCGACGGCGTCGTTCGCCTGCGGCCGCTCATCTTCGCGCCGGCGTTCGAGACCGAACTCGCGCGCATGTGGTCGCCCGACGGCGGCCTCGCGCCCGATCCGAACACCGCGATCCACGTACGCGAGACGATCGCGCGCTACGCGGAAGACGACGCGTGCGCGCCGCACGCGATCGTCGTCACCGCGCCGCTGCGCCCGCTGCTCGCGGAGTTTCTCGAGCGCTCCGTGCCCGGCATCGCGGTCTACGCCTTCGCCGAGCTACCGCCGGAACTCGCCCTGGAACCGGCGCGGGTCGTCGACGTATTGCCGCCGGCACCCGACCGGACGATGATCGCGTCCTGAGCCGCCTGCTTCGACTCGGCGTCGCGCTGCGCGGATGCGTCAGGGCGATGTCGATTTCTGTTTGATGTTTACGCGAATCGTCTTCAGCGCGCCGCTCTCGTCTTGAACCGTCACGGTGGTCGAGCCGCCGAATGTGAGTGCCTTTATGTCAAACTGGTCTTTCAGCGGGGTTTTCTTGACCGGGTCTACGGCCTGCTCGACGGAAAGGATTCCTCCCTCGGTGGGCGCTACGGTGAACGACCCCGTGTAGCCGGCTTCCAAGACGTGAAGCCGAAACGGGTCACCGCCTTCGAGTAATCCGATCGAAGCCGGCACGACCAGAGGCGCTGCGGCAGCGTCGACCGCCTTGTCGCAGACGGAGAACGGGAGCGGTGCGGCGAGGGAAAGCAGTTGCGTGGTGTCGCGGATTTTCGGTGCGCGCGCAAGCGATGCGAGCCCGGCGACGAGCGAAAGCCAGCTGGCCTTGTAGCGGCATTTCGAAAGACGGTCGTCGACGGACCGTGCGATGTTCTCGGAGGACACTGCCCGGGAGACCGCAACGTTGCGTTCAGCTTGCGCCACCGTTTTGTTGGCGCTCTGCTTGTCGATCGTGTCCGACTGCTGTTCGATCGTGGTCTTGAGGATCTTCACGTCGCCGGCCGGGAGCCGCACGAAGCCCTGCTTGTCCGGCACGACGGGTGGCGCGGTGCTGCGGTTCGGTCGAGGTGCCGACGTCGAATCGTCGAGCGGTCTCTGCGCCGCGTCTCCGATGATCGATGCCCCCGTCACCACGTTTTTTGCGGGAGCTTCGGTCGTTTTGGGGATCGCAGACTGCGCGGCCGAACAGTGCTTGTTGAAGGCCTCGAACTCCCAGCGTTCAAGATGCGCCTTTTTCCGCAGGCCCGTGCACCAGTTTGGCTCTGCGCCGACGGTCCGCGGCACGGCGACTACCGCCGGCGCACCGAGCATGACGACGAGCGCGATAACAAAGAAGCGGCGCATCGCACGACCCTCAATTTGCCCCAAGTTGATTAGGCTTGTAGTATAAGCATTAGCTTGCTTCAAGTCAATTGAAAACCCCGGCCGCCGTTACCGTGCGCTTCAAAGACGAAGCGTGAAGTAAAAAGTAGGTAGGCGGCTATGCTAGCAACCAAGGTAAGGAGGGGCAATGTCCGGTGGAACATCGTGGCGGCGAGCCGGTACGACGCGGCGTGAACGCGTTACCGCCGGAAGCGGACCGGCTCGTCGCGCGGATCGAGGCGATGCTCGCCCAAGCCGAGGCGCTGCTCGCGCGCGGCGGCAGCGACGAGGCCGCCTATGCGCTGCGCGAGACGGAGCGCCGCTATCTCCCCGACACCCTGGACGCGTATCTCGGCGTGCCGCCCGCGCTGCGTGACGCGACGGCCGCGACGATGCTGGTCGAGCAGTTGCGCCTGCTCGAGCGCGCCACCGCGCAGCGCCTCGCGGTGCTTGCCGAGAGCGCGGAGAACGCGCTCGCCGCGAACGGCCGGTTCCTCACCGAACGCTTCGGCGCACTCGACGCGCTACCCGAGACCGCGCCCGACGCCGACCCAGCGACCGCGGCGCCCACGGCGCTGATCCGGCGCGTGCTGGACCGGCTCGAAGGCGAGGCCGGAGCCGACCCGATCGCGATCGTCGAGCGGGCGGCGGTGCGGCTGTCCGCGGCGTTTCCGGCGATCACGACGGTGCGCCGCGCCGGCTTCCTCGGCCGCGGTCCTGTCGAGGACATCGCGCTCGACGTTCCGCGCCGCGACGACCTGCTGCGCTACGCGCTCACGCGCACCCGGCACGGCGTCGAGGCGACCGTGACGCGCTTCCTGCGCGGGATCAAGAACAAGACCGTCGTGGTGGACGTGGGCGAGTGGACGCACGCGCTGATCGAGGATCTCGGCGCATACGTTGAGCGGGAGCGCGGCGCGCGCGAGGTGCTCGACCGGCTGTTCCGGGCGCGCTAGCTGCAACCCGGCCTGCTCGCCCCGGTATGACCCTCGCGATGAGCTTCTTCGGCATCGGACAGAATCAGCGCGGCGCCCAGCAATCGGACGTGCGCACCACCGAAGGCGGCGTGCCGCTCGACGCGGTCTCGCGGCTGCGGCGCATGCGCGGGGAGGGCGGCGCGCCGCTCTTCACCAGCGACCTCTCGGTGTCGGAGTTCGTGCTGCTCGAGCAGATGGGCTGGCGGCCCTTGGGGCTCGTGCTGGGCAGCTCGATCTATCACGTCGGCATCCAGTACGGCAACTTCTACCAGAACCAGGAGCTGCCGTATCTCAGCGCCGCGATGTACGAGGCGCGCGACTTCGCGATGACGCGCATGGAAGAAGAAGCCGACGTGCTGGGCGCCGACGGGGTCGTCGGCGTGCGGCTCGAGGTCGGCGGCTACGCGTGGGCGGAGAACGCGCTTGAGTTCACGGCGATCGGCACCGCGGTCAAAGCGCCCGGCGACGCCGGCGGCTGGCGCACGCGCGACAACAAGCCGTTCACCAGCGATTTCAGCTGCCAGGATTTCTACAAGCTCGTCACGTCGACGGGCTACGTTCCGCGCGAGCTCGTGCTCGGCAACTGCGTGTACCACATCGCGCACCAAGGCTTCATGCAGCAGATGCGCACGCTGGGTTCGAACATCGAGCTCAAGAACTACACCGAGGCAATCTACGACGCGCGCGAGCTCGCGATGAGCCGCATGCAGGCCGAAGCGGAGGCGCACGGCGCGGACGGCATCGTCGGGATGCAGATCGTCGAGAAGACGCACATCTGGAGCCCGCACGTCATCGAGTTCATGGCGATCGGCACGTCGGTCGAAAAGCGTGGCGAGCCGAAGACCGTGCCGCTCACGTTCCAAGTCGGCCTCAACGACTAGCCGTGGGAGGTTTTGGGGACCTGTTCGGCGCGCTCGGCGAGCTTTTCGGCGGGGTCACGGGCGCCGTCGGTGAAGGCGCGGTCGAAGCGGTCGCCGGCGGCGTCATCGAGGGCGTGCGCGGTGGGGAAGACGCGCCGGACGTCGACGCGACGTACGAACGCTATCTCGCCGGCGCGCCGCGCGCGCTGAACGTCAACGACCTGTAGACCATTCGGGAGAACCATGGTGGCCGACGACACGCTCCAACCGCCGATGCTCGCGGCGCCCGATCCCGTCGCGCCGGTCGCGGTGAACGACGCGCTCGGCAAAGTCCCCGTCGCCGCCGACGAGCGCACGAAGCTCGACGCCGACGCCGAGCGTATCGCGCAAGAGCTCGCGCAGCTCGCGCCGGAAAGCGCCGCGTACCAGGAGCGTTTGCGCGCGCTCGAAGCGCTCGGCAACGCCGAGATCACGCGCTCGGCCAACGTCGCGAACCGGCTGGTCGATCGCCCGACGCGCGCGATGGCGACGCTGAGCGAAGGCTCGCCGGTCGCCAAGACACTGCTCGATCTGCGCGCCACCGTCGAGAAGCTCGATCCGTCGCGTCAGGGCGATCTGTTCTCGCCGCGCAAGCTGCTGGGCGTGCTGCCGTTCGGCAACAAGCTGCGCGACTATTTTCGCGGCTACGAGTCGTCGCAGTCGCACCTCAACGCGATCATCGAGAGCTTGCGGCGCGGCAAAGACGAGTTGCTGCGCGACAACGCCGCGATCGAGCAGGAGAAGGCGAGCATGTGGAGCCTGATGGGCGAGCTCGAGAAGCACGGCTATCTCGCGCGCGCGCTCGGCAACGCGGTGGACCGTGAAGTGCAGGCGCTGCAAACCAGCGAGCCGGAGCGTGCGCGCGCGCTGCAGGAAGAGATTCTGTTCGCCGCGCGCCAGAAACAGCAGGACATCGCGACGCAGCTCGCCGTCAACGTGCAGGGCTACATGGCGCTCGACTTGATCAAGCGCAACAACGCCGAGCTGGTGAAGGGCGTCGACCGCGCGACGACCACGACTGTCGCGGCGCTGCAC
>JALZBE010000303.1 GCA_030947665.1 Vulcanimicrobiota bacterium
CGTCGACGGAGTGCACGGCACCGAGACGAGCCTCCTCGACCTGGCGACGGGACGTTTCGCCGAGCGGGTTTCGGCGGGGCCGCTGTCTTCCGGCGACGGCTTCGACGGCACGCGCCCGTGGAGCTCGGACGCAACGGGTATGGCGATCGTCGAAGGCAACGCGCAAGCCCGCCTCGACAGCCTGGCATGGGCGCACTTCGTGGGACGCCGCGGCCCCGAACAGCCCGTCGTGAGCACGATGCGCAACGCGCGCGGCGACGTCGTCGTACGGCTGCGGTATCCGACGCTGTCGGCGCCGATCGACGTCACGCTCGACAAGCGCACCGGCTTCGTGAGCGAGATCGAAGACGATTCGGGTGGGGAGGTGACCCGGTCGCGCTACTCGGACTACCGGCGCGTTTACGACGTCGTCGTTCCGTTTCGCCAGCAAGTGACGACGCGGTTCGGCGTCGCGCGCGAACGCGTGCGCAGCGTCGAGCCGGTCGCAACGGTGCCGGACGACGCCTTCGATCCTCCGCCGCCGCCGCAGGACGCCGTTCTCGACGGCACGACGACGATCCCGATGGAGATGCGGCGCGGCCACCCGATGGTGCCGATCCGCATCGACGACGGCCCGGTCATCCAAGTATTGTTCGATACCGGTGCGTCGAACGCCGTCACGCCGGAGATTGCGCGCCGCCTCCACTTGCGCGTCGTCGGCGACGGGAAAGCGGGCGGGTTCGGTGCGGGCGTCGTCTCGCGGCGGTACACGACGGCCAAACGCCTGCGCATCGGAAGCGCGGAGCTGCGCGATCAGCCGTTCGCGGTGATCCCCGGCGACAACGACGGAATCGACGGCACGATCGGTTGCGAGGTCATGCAGCGTTTCGCGGTACGCTTCGACTTCCGGCACGGTCGTGTCGAGCTGAGCCGCGACGTGAGCGCCTTCGGGATCACCGCCGCGCCTATCCCGATGCGTTTATCAGGCTGCGAACCGGAGATTGACGGCGCCCTCGACGGCATGCCGGGCGCGCTCGGCATCGACACGGGCGATGCGAACTCGCTGCTCGTCATGGCGCCGTTCGTGAAAGCGCACCGGCTCGTCGCACGCTACAAGGCGAACGAGTTGACCGTCAGCGGCGCGGTCGCGGGCATCGCGGCGGGCTTACGAGCGCAGGCGAAAACGGTGCGGCTCGGACCGGTCGTCGTCCGCGACGTCCCGATGGAGCTCAGCGTCATGAACAAGGGCGCAGCGAACGACCCGACGGAGCTCGGCAACGTCGGAATCAGCATCCTCAGCCGCTTCGAGCCGGTCTTCGACTACCGCAGCAACCGGATGTGGCTGCTGCCGTAGCCCGACCGCGTCACGCTCGCGCGCTCCTCAGGCCGTTGCCAACGACCGCAGCACGTACTGCAGGATGCCGCCGTGGCGGTAGTAGTCCGCCTCGTCCGGCGTGTCGATTCGCAAGAGCGCGCCGAAGTGTTTCTTCGCGCCGCTTGCATCCGTGGCGGTGACGTTCACCGTCATACCGGGCTCGAGCTTCGCCGCGACGCCTTCGATCGCGTACGTTTCCTCGCCGGTGAGGCCCAGCGATTCGCGGGTTTCGCCGGTGCGGTATTGCAGCGGCAGGATGCCCATGCCGATCAGGTTCGAGCGGTGGATGCGTTCGAACGACTCCGCGATCACCGCCTTGATGCCCAGCAGATACGGGCCTTTCGCCGCCCAGTCGCGCGACGAGCCGCTCCCGTATTCCTTGCCTGCGAGCACCATCAACGGCGTTCCGTCCGCGCGATACTTCTCCGACGCGTCGAAGATCGACGTCTGTTCGTTCGTCGGCAGATAGCGCGTCACGCCGCCTTCGACACCCGGCACGAGCAAGTTGCGCAGCCGGATATTCGCGAACGTGCCGCGCACCATCACCTCGTGGTTGCCGCGCCGTGCGCCGTACGAGTTGAAATCCGCCGGCTCGACGCCCTTGGACATCAGGTACTTCGCCGCCGGCGACGTCTTCGAGATGTTGCCCGCCGGTGAGATGTGGTCCGTCGTCACCGAGTCCGCGACCATCACGAGCACGCGCGCGCCCGTGATGTCCTGAACCGCCGCCGGCTGTTTGGGCATGCCGTCGAAATACGGCGGGCGCTTCACGTACTCGGACTTCTCGTCCCAGGCGTACCGCTCGCCCGCCGGCACGTCCATCGACGACCAGCGCTTATCGCCCGCGAACACGTCCGCATACCGGCGCCGGAACAGCTGATCCGACACCGCGGCCGCGAGCGCCGCGTCGATCTCCGCGCTCGTCGGCCACAGATCTTTGAGGTACACGTCTTCGCCGGTCGCGGTGCGGCCGAGTGGTTCGGTGGTGAGGTCCACGTCCATGCGGCCCGCGAGCGCGTACGCGACGACCAGCGGCGGCGACGCGAGATAGTTCGCGCGCACCTGCGGGTGGATGCGGCCTTCGAAGTTGCGGTTGCCCGACAGTACCGCCGCGACGATGAGATCGTGTTCGGCCACCGCGTGCGCGACATCTTCGCCGAGCGGGCCGCTGTTGCCGATGCAGGTCGTGCAGCCGTAGCCCACCAGATTGAAACCGAGCGCGTCGAGGTACTGCGTCAAACCCGCCTTGAGCAGATAGTCGGTGACCACTTTCGAGCCGGGCGCGAGCGACGTCTTCACCCACGGCGCGGGCTTGAGGCCTTTCTCGACGGCTTTTTTCGCGAGCAGCCCCGCGCCGATCAGCAGCGCCGGGTTCGACGTGTTCGTGCACGACGTGATCGCCGCGATCACGACGGCGCCGTCCGACACCCGCGTGCGCGGATGCGCCTGCACCGCGGTACCGCCGCCGCCTTCGCCTTCGAAGCGGTCGACCTGTTTGCCGTTACCGGCGCCGTCGCGCGCGTTCTGCCATTCTTCCAGCGCGATGCTGAACGTCGACTTGACGTCGGTCAGCGGCACGCGGTCCTGGGGGCGGCGCGGGCCCGCGAGGTTGGGCACGACTTCGCTCAAGTCGAGCGCGAGCGTGTCGGTGAAGCGCGGTTCCGGCGACTCGTCGGTGCGGAACATCCCCTGCGCCTTCGCGTACGCCTCGACGAGATCGATCTGTTCCTGCGCGCGCCCCGTGAGCCGCAGGTACTCCAGCGTGAGCGCGTCGATCGGGAAGATCGCGACGGTCGAACCGTATTCGGGCGACATGTTGCCGATGACGGTGCGGTCCGCGACCGGCAGCGACGACAAGCCCGCGCCGTAGAACTCGACGAACTTGCCGACCACGCCTTTCTTGCGCAGCATCTGCGTGATCTGCAGCGCGAGGTCGGTCGCGGTGACGCCTTCGCGCAATTTCCCGGTCAGCTTGAAACCGATCACGTCGGGGATCAGCATCGTCACCGGTTGGCCGAGCATCGCCGCTTCGGCCTCGATGCCGCCGACGCCCCACGCCAGCACGCCCAATCCGTTGGCCATCGTCGTGTGCGAGTCGGTGCCGACGACCGTGTCCGGATATGCAACCGTCGTTCCGTCCGGATGACGCTCGCCCGCGCCGCCCGCGCCGAAGATCACGCGCGCGAGATACTCGATGTTCACCTGGTGCACGATCCCGGTATCCGGCGGCACCGCACGGAAACCGTCGAGCGACGACTGTCCCCATTTCAGAAACGCATAGCGCTCGCCGTTGCGCTGGAACTCCAAGTCGGCGTTGATCTCGAACGCCTCGGGCGACGCCCACGCGTCGACCTGCACGGAGTGGTCGATCACGAGCTCGACCGGCTGCAGCGGGTTGATCTTGTTCGGATCGCCGCCGAAGTCGGCGATCGCATCGCGCATCGCCGCGAGGTCGACCACGCATGGTACGCCCGTGAAATCTTGCAGCAGCACGCGCGCCGGGCGGTACGCGATCTCCTTGGCCGACGGCGCGCCCGGCTTCCACGACGCAAGCGCCACGACGTCGTCCTTCGTCACCGAGCGCCCGTCCTCGAAGCGAATCAGGTTCTCCAGCAGGATCTTGAGCGAGTACGGCAACGTCGCGAGGTCGTACGCGTCGCCCAACGCGGCTAGGCGGAAGTACGTGTAATCGCGATTGCCGGCGCGCAGCGTGTCGAGTGCGGAGAAGCTGTTCGTTTGGCTCATGACATCGGACTGCGTTCGGCGGAGCGCCGGAAGGGTGCTCCCGCCCGATGTACGCAGTTCGTTGACACGTGTTCCGCTTTACGGGACAATGACGTCGTGCGCGACGATCTCCGCCCGGCGCTCTTCGGCTCGGTCCTGCGGGACCGCATCCTCGCCCGCCTCGCCCTGAGCGAGAATGGCCTGCACCTGCGCGAGCTGGCGCGCCAGATCGACGCCAGCCCGACCGCCGTGCACCGCGCGGTCATCGCGCTGGAGCGGACCGGCGTCGTGGTCTCGCGCGAGATCGGGCGCGCGCGGGTCGCCGTGCTGAACCGGCGCTGGTACGGCGCGGTCGAGCTGCGCTCGCTGCTGGAGCGCCTGGTCGACGCCTATCCCGAGGTGCGCGAGCGCGCCGCGACGCAGCGCGAGCGGCCGCGCCGGATCGGCAAGCCGCTGTGATGCCGTCGGCGGAGCGACGGTGCGGTTA
>JALZBE010000304.1 GCA_030947665.1 Vulcanimicrobiota bacterium
CCACGCACGACCAACTAGTTGTAGCCTTCTTCGGCGTCCTATTTATCGAGGTGTGACTCGACAAAGTCGCGCGATGGCGAGGAACGAGGCAACGTGCGCCGGGTGTATGTCCTCTATCATGTTCTGCTCCATCGTCGAGTTACCAAGCCAGGCCGCGTACGGAGTGGAACCACGCCGCCCACGCCACCGTTTGCGATATGATGCGATTCTCGCAAGGTATAGTCTGCCTGTTTGGAATCGCGCTGGGGTCGGCGGGTTGCGTCGCCGCGTCCAGCACGATGATTGCACCTCGGCCTATCGCCGATGTTCAGCGAGATGCCCGCGTGTCCGCGGCTGACCGGCGCACCGCGACAGCGATCGCGCGCTGTTTTTCCGCCTCGCGACGTGTCTCTTTGCGATATGCGGCGGCGCCATACGAAGGGGGCACGTCACCGATCTTCATCGTCTTTATTCCGGGCCATACGGCGGTGAAGGCGCTGAACAACGATCTGTATTATGACCGCTCGCGCGGCATCGTGTTCCCGGTGCCCGGCGAACCTTCGGTCGCGCCGGATCCTGCCGACCGCCCGTTGTCCAACTGCTTGGCGCGAGCTCGGGTCGCTGCACGCTAGTGCGGATTTCGTGAGCGCGCAGCGCCGGATATACCGTTCGGCGTGAGGTCGATGGACACGTTTTCGTTATTGAGGTCGGTATAATTGACGGTGATCGACGTCGAAGCTGCGGCTGGTGGAGGGCCGCTGGAGCACTCTTGCTGCGGCGTCGTCGACCATGCCGGGTAGTCTTCGCACTCCGATCCACTCGGCCACGGCACGCCTGCACCGGTGCTGGTGTACGAAGACAGAATCGCGTTGGACCAGTTGATAAACCCGTAGTATGAGCCGTCCCCGAAATTGTCCGCGGCTTGTGCAATACTGGTGGTGCGGATCATCACGCAACCATCGCACGCAGCGGACCATCCGCCGTAGGGATATGGCTTATCGGTCGCGGCGACTTCAAACTGAATGTTGACGTTATCATCCGCCTTCTCGTATGTCCCGATGCTCCACGCCGGGTAGGTCGTCCCGGTGCCGTCGGTGTAGAACGATGCGCCGAATGTGACGTGGAGATTCGTCTCCGTCGAGCTGGAGCAACTCCAGCGCCCGGTGCCACTCGGCGATGTGTCGGCCGTCTGGACGTTGGCGTCCTGGATATAAAAGAAATCTCCGCCGGTCGTGGTCTTTTCCCCGGAAATTTTGATATATGGCGCGTACGTGCCGCTGACCTGACCATATTGTAAGCCGGCTTCTACCGGTACGCCTTCGGTCTGACTATTTGGGGTATTGTCGCCGCGTCCGCCCATGTAAACGTAGCCCGTGTCGCCCGGAGTGATGGACTGATTGCAGGCCAGCGCGATATCAGCGGCTTGGTAGTTATAACCCGCCGGCGCAATGATTCTCCGGTACGGGCCGGTGCGGTGATTGGGTTGCACGACGACGTATTGCGGCGCGCGGCCATTCGATGCGGCGCCGGCGTGCGGCGGGTCCATGCCGGGCACCGCGAACACGCGCCCGTGGTCCGTATACATGTTGACAGTTCCGGGGTTGGGCGCGAGCGCAACGGCATTGCGCTTCATGCGACCGTGGTTTGAGTACGCTTTCATCGTGCCGGTTTTGCCGATCAGCCAAACGACAAATAGACTCTTGCGACTGAGCCGCCTACGCGACGTCGGCGGCAAGGCCGCAGCGGCACGCCGCATCACGTCGCGATCTTCACCCTGGACGTCGGGGTCGATCGAGGCTTCCACAACTGCGTCGAGCGCCCGAGCGTCGCTTGCGCTATTTACCGCCTGTTGCGAAAGCGGTACGGCGCTGCGCGATCCGCCGCCACCCCCGCAGGCGGCGAGCGTGGCCGCTGCGGCACACGCGACTGAAACGACGGCTATCGACCGAGCGACTCTCATCCGGACACCCTGCTTTCGGTGAAGTACAGCCCGACCGAGGTCCTTCGGCGCTGACGGGTCAGCTATACCCTCGTTCTTGTCGTTGCAAGCACGTCCCAGTCATTTGGGGACGGACACTTTCAATTCAGGGGTATGTGCGCGCTCGTCGCTCGCGCCGTCGCCATCAGGTTAGCGGCCTTCTTCTGCGTCCTGTTCGTCGAGGTGTGATTTCATGTCGTCGAGCACGTAGCGGTTCGCGGCCTCGCGCTGCGCGTCAGACGCGTGCTCGTCGAAATACTTCGTGAGGTCCGCGTCGCTCGCGTCGTCGCGGATCAGCTTGTCAAAGTCGTCCACCGACACGCCCGCGCGGTCGTGGCCAGCACGCCTGCCGCGCACGACCAACTGAATCCGGCGCAGGTCGCGGAGCGCCGCTCAGCGCGGCGCTTGCGCGAGTTGCGTGCGCGCGTCGTGAACCACGCGCTGGAGCTCGGTGCGCGAGAGCGCGGTGCAAGGCTGGTTCTCCGTCGCCACCACCCGGTGCGCGTTACGGCCTTCGTAGACGGCGACGCTGCATGATGTGGGCGCTGCCGAACGCGCGCTGCCGGGGCGGTTGATGTTGACGCTTCCGTTCGCGGGGCCGCCGACGGAGAGCGTGAAGAAGTTCGGGAACACCGCGATGCGGCTCGCGGTGACGATGACCGGGCCGGTTCCGTCGTCGAACGCGGTCTCGCCGTCGCGCAGCGCGAACATGTGATGCTGAGTGAATCGCGCCGCGGCGTCTTCGAACTTGACGGTCACCGCGATGCCGAAGTCGCGCGTCGTGCCGCGCGGAAGGATCGCCGTCGCGGGGAGGGCCGGATCGGGCATACCGGGCGCACCGTCGTCGCCGACGCATTCGACGAAGTTGCCGAGCTTCGCCGCCGGGGCGGTCGGCGTTCGCATCAAGGGCTCGAGTTCGATGACGTACGTCGGGTGGACGACTTCGGCCGGATGCACCGAGATCCAGCGCCCGGTCTGACCGTTCGCGCCGCGACAGCGCGACCACACGATGCCTGATTCATCGACCTGGCCGTTCACGATCGTCCACTTCCCGAACGGCAACGACTCGGGAGGCGCAGGCGGAGCCGCCGGCGTCTGCGCAAGCGCAGCGAGCGGCGCGAACACGAGGGCTGCGGTGAGCGCGCATTGCGCGAGATATCGTGGCATGGATTCCTCCTAGCGGTCGGTCAGCGGCCTTCTTCGACGTCCTGTTTGTCGAGGTGCGACTTCATGTCGTCGAGCACATAGCGGTTCGCGGCTTCGCGCTGCGCGTCGGATACGTGCTCGTCGAAGTATTTCGTCAGATCGGCGTCGCCGGCGCCGTCGCGGATCAGTTTGTCGAAGTCGTCGACCGTGATCCCCGCGCGGTCGAGAAAGCCGGTCGACAGCCCGCAGTACGCGATGTACTCGCCTTCGGTGCCGGCGTGGTCGGCGCGGACTTTGTCGGCGAGCCGCGCCAGCCACGCATAGCGGCCAAGCTTCTCGCGCCCGCTGCGCGGCGGCGTGCTGGTCAAGTCGGGTGCGGCGACGTTCATACGGCGTTCTTACCCGTCTCGCGGACTATCCGGCCTGTCTCTGCTCTTCGGAAATGCCGAGCAACTCGCGAACCGTGGCCATCAGAATGAACATCTTCAGCGAACCGGGCTCGAATCGTGTGAAGCCGACGCGCTCGTAGAACGGTGTCACACCTTCTTCGATCGCATCCACGACGATTGCGACGCCGCCGACATCCTCGGCGACGCGCGCACAGCGCGCCATTGCATCCATGATGCATGAGCGATCCGACGCCCTGCCCTTTCACGGATTCGGAGACGGCGAGTCGCGCGACGAGCGACGCCGGAAGTGCGACACGTCGTTACCGTGTAGTAGCGGAGGGTGACCGCTTGATGCGCTCGTCGACCGCCACATAGGTTTTCGAAAGAATCTTGGCAACGGCTTGATGCGCGTGTTCGCGGATGAACCGGTCGAGCGGCTCGTTACCGCACGCAAAGGCCAAGCGGTGATGCTCGTCCTTCTGCAGGGATTCGATGATCACGGACGACTCGTAACCTCGCGCGCATACCTGTCGGCGAGAGCGACGAGACGATCATTCGGCTGCGGTGGATTCCCTAAGGCCGACAGAAACGTGCTTCGCGCGCGTTCGTTGAGGACGATGCGTTCGTGATCTGCGATAACCCGCTTTGCCCGCTCTTCGACCGCGGTCCGCATAAAGTCGGAGAACGTTTGCCCGGTAAGGGCGGCGGCACGAACGAGTAAGTCCTTTTGTTCCGCAGTCGGACGATAT
Organism: Vulcanimicrobiota bacterium; assembly: GCA_030947665.1. GTDB lineage: Bacteria > Vulcanimicrobiota > Vulcanimicrobiia > Vulcanimicrobiales > Vulcanimicrobiaceae > Vulcanimicrobium. The sequence goes on from JALZBE010000304.1 coordinate 4,242, forward strand.
TGCGCTCTATCACGAGTCCGGTTCATACTACTCGTCCCCTCCTGGCCGTTGACGTCAGACCCCATTGTACGCCATTTTGGCGTACACTCGCTCCTACCGAACATCGTTCGTCCGTCGGCGTCTTCCGCAACCGCGCTAAATAATGACCCTCACCGGTACCAGCCCAATCGGATCGCATTTGCAAACCGAAGCTGAATGGGTTATTATCGAAATGCCGCAGCGCCGCTTTGGAAAGTTCGAGGTCTGGGTCTACACGCGGAATGAGCATGGTCACCGACCACACGTGCATGTTTTCTATGCCGGAGCCGA
>JALZBE010000305.1 GCA_030947665.1 Vulcanimicrobiota bacterium
GAAACCGCGCGGCGTGATGCGCAGCGGCTCCGTATCGAGCGGCAAGTACGGTCGCATCGCCTTCGCCGCAAGGATGCGGTCGAACGCGCGCGCCTCCGCGCCGTCGTGGGCGAACGCGGTCCGCAGCGCATGCAGCGCCGGCTTCACCGGCACGTAGATTCCTGCGGAGAAGTGCGAGCCGCCCGGCGCCAGGTGGAAATAATACCCCGCGAACGCGCCGTTCTTGCCGCCCGGCGACATCCACGCGGAGAGCCACGTCTTGTAGGGGCCCTTCTGCTTGTGGAAGCGCGTGTCGTTCGCGATGCGGAACAGGCACGCACGCGGGTCGACGTGCGCCAGCCGGTCGTCAGCCTGCGCGCCCGCGAGCAGCAGCATCGTGACGAGGTCCTCGAACCCGTGGCGCACGTGTTCGTCCCACGCGCTGCGGTTAGCGTGGAACCACGCGCGATCGTTGTTGCGCTTCAGCCCGCGCAGGAAGCGAAACGCGGTCGGGACGTCGAGCGGTTCGGTACGGCGCGTCACCGCGAGCGTCATGCGCGCTAGGAGATCCCGCTTCCTCGAAGGCGCGCGTTGCAGGCGTAGGCAAACGAGGAAAGGTGTCGTCGAGCAAACCTCCGTCCGCCCAGCCGGCCCCGCTGCATCTCGCCGTGCGCAGCGGCCAAGTGCTCATCGACGACACGGCGGACGGCGTACAGTTTCCAGCGCCGCCGCCCGGCGCGCAGCACCAGATCGGTTCGCTCGGCGAGCGGCCGTGCGTCGCGATCGACGTCGAGGCGGACTTCGAACCGTCCGGTACGCAGCGCTGGATATCCCTGCGCGGGCTGTACGGCCGCGTCCCCGACCCGCTTTGGATCGTCGCGGGACGCGCCGAGCAGATCGTCGCGTGGGATCGCACGCACCGTTTCTGCGGGCGCTGCGCGACGCCGACCGAACCGAGCACGGGCGACCGTTCGCGCTCGTGTCCGGCCTGCGGGCTGTCGGCGTACCCGCGTATCGCGCCTGCGATCATCGTCCTGGTCACGCGCGGCGAACACGACGAGGAAGCGCTGCTCGCGTGGGGATTTCAGCGCGCCGAACCGTTCTTTTCGACGCTGGCGGGCTTCGTCGAGCCGGGCGAGGACCTCGAGACGGCGGTAAAGCGCGAAGTTCGCGAGGAGACCGCGATCGAGATCACCGACGTTCGCTATTTCGGCTCGCAGCCGTGGCCATTTCCGCACCAGCTCATGGTCGGCTTTCTGGCGCGCTACGCGAGCGGCGAGATCCGCGTGCAGCCCGAAGAGATTCGCGAAGCGCGCTGGTTCCGCCCGGCCGACCTCGACGGCGTGACCACGTCACGCGGCACCATGTCGATCGCGGGCTGGATGATCGAGCACTGGGTGCGCTCGCAGCAGCGCTGAGTTCAGCCGCTCAGCGAGCCCGCACGCTCGTGCGGAGCAGGTCGTCCAGATAGGATTCCCATATCGCCGGCAGCGTGTGCGTGCCGTGACCGCGCGTGTCCGACGAGATCGGGAGCAGAACGAAGCGCCCGTGCCGCACGGCCTTGATCTCGCGCTCCATGATGCCAAGCTCGGGCGGGTTGATCTGATCGTCCGCGCTGTTGATCGCGAGCAGCGGCGCGACGATCTTGCCGAGGTCGGGCTCAGGATCGTAGTCGCGCGACGCCTCGAACTGGTAGATCATGTCGTTCGCGTCGTAACGTGAGACCAGCTTCTTGACCGTGTTCTCGTAGTACGCGTCGGCGGCGTCGCGCGTCGGGAATTGCGAGTAGTTGTAGAGCGGCGCCGAGCCGAAGATCCACAGCGTGTCGACGGCGGCTTTGAGGCCGGCCGGCTGTGCCGTGTATTCGCCGCCGGCATATCCCGGATCGTTGCGCAAGTCGTCGACGATCATGTCGCGCCAGACGCGGTTGCGCCCGCCGATCTGCACCGGCAAGCTCGCGAGCGGCATGAGGGCATCCATCATCGCCGGGTACGTCTCGCCCCACAACCAGGTCTGCATCCCGCCCATCGACGTCCCCATCACCAAGCGGAGATGGTCGACGTGCAACGCCTTGACCAGCACGTCGTGCTGCGCGCGCACCATGTCGCGGTAACCGTAATGCGGAAATTTCGCGTGCAGGCCGTCGCTTGGCTTGGACGACGTGCCATGACCGATACCGTCGGTGATGACGATGAAATACCCCGACGGGTCGAGCAGCCCTCCCGGCACGAACAGCACGCCGGCGAACTGCTCGCGCAGGAATTGGCTCGTGTCGCCGCCGGTTCCGTGAAGGATCAGGACGGCGTTGTCGACGTGCCCCGCCGCATTGCGATGCGGCGTCCCCAGCGTGACGTAGTGCAGCCGCAGATTCTTCATCGTCTCGCCGTCCGCGAACCGGAACTCCGGCACGACGTACGTGCCGTCCGCCGACGCGGGCCAGTTCGTTGCGTTTGCAGATTGCGCGAACGACACGGCGTTCGTCATCGCGAGCAATACGACGGCCACGAGCATCGTGAAGACGACGCTGCCCGCCTTGCGCCACATGCTCATGTGCGCCCTGCGACCCGATCGCGCAACGCCGCGACTTCCGCACGCCATACCGAGGCGTCATCGACTTCGTCCCAGAGCTCCTTCAGTTCGGAGTCCGAGACGACGCGGTCGATCGCTCGCAGCGCGAGCGCGGTCAAATCTTCGGTGACGGAGATTTCGCTGCGAGCGATGGCCGGTAGGTAGTCTTCCACGACCACGACGTTGGCGGTCGGCGCGCCTTTGAGCGCGGCGACGACTTCCGCCGCCGCGAGCGCGTTCGAGGCATCCGGCGATTCGAGGTAGCCGTCGGCATCGGCCGGACGGGCAAGCGCGGCCCGCAGTGCCTCGTCACTCGGCGATGCACTGAAGTCGGCGATCCAATCCATCGCGTCGTCGTTCTCGAACGTGCCCATTCCCCAAGCGCCCATCGGCAAGATCCTCGCCGGTTATACGGTGACGGCCGGGGACGGCCGCGTGCCCAGCCACGTCGCGATGTCCGTCTTCACGTCCACGTGAACGCCGGCGCGCAGCTCGCGGCGAAACTCGCCGAACAGGCCGAACGCTTCGGCGAACGCGTCGTGCTTGTGGATGGACTCGTAGTTGAGCTGGCTCGCGCCGATGTACGTGGTGTCGGGAAAATCGGCGTACATGTCGAGCGCGCGCGCGAGGATGCCGCGCACGACGTCTTCGACGAACTTCGGGTTGTGGTGCGCCTTGTTCACGATGAAGAACTCGTCGGGGCGCTTGAGCAGGTCGTACGTCTCGCTCGACATCGACGACTCGACGATCTCCACCAAGTCCTCGGCGCGCACGAAATCGGAGAACGGCTCCTCGGCGCCCAGGTACACCGCGCCGCGGCCGCGCTGGTTGTGCGTCGCGACCGGCAGCGCGTCGACGGCGCGGATCGCGTCGGCTTCGGAGAAGCCCGCCTCCTGCAGCTCGCGGATCGAGTGCTCGCGCACCATGCCCTGCGCGCACGGGCACGCGGTCATGCCCTGCGCCTCGACGCCGACGATGCGGCGCGTGCTGTGCGCGTCGGCATGCGCGATGCCGATCAGCGTGTACGTCTCCTCGGTGCGCTTGCCGCTCACCGGCGTCCAGCGCTCGAGCCCGAACTCCGCGCGCAGCCGCACGTCGGCGCGCAGCGCGCCCTGCGAGCCGACGATCTCGCGCGCGATCTGCTCGGTGAGGTCTTCCACGCGCGCGGGCTTCTCCTTACGCGCGAGCACGTCGAGCGTCGCGGCTTCGAGCAGCTCGGAGAACCGCGACATGTGCACGCCCGATTTGTCGGGCGCGAGGTCGGCGACCATCGTGAAGTCGCCGTGGAACGTGCGCTCCTCGCCGCCGACGTCCAGGCGAATGATGTGCTTGACCGACGATACGCCGACGCGGTTGAGCGACAGCCGCACGTCGGGCTCGTCTTCTTGCCGGTTGGCGACGAAGTGGATCGCGCGCTCTTTGCGCCGGATACCGTCGTGCGGCACGGCCGCCGCGAGCGCCGCGATCGTCCGGCCGCTGCGCGGCTCGACGATGTTGGGCGCGATCTCGGCGAGCGGGATCAGGTTGAACGCGCGCGTGGCGAGGTACGGGTGCGGCACCTCGAAGCGCCCGAAGTCCGCGACCATGTCGCCGACCAGCAAGACGTCGATGTCGATCGGGCGCGCGTCGAGCGGGGTGCGCGTACGGCGGCCGATCGCGGTCTCGATCCCGCGCACGAACCCTTCGAACGCGACCGGGTCGAGCGCGGTCGTTACCTTCGCGGCGACGTTGAGAAACGCCGGGCCTGCGACGCCGTTCGCCGGCGGGGTCTCGTAGTACGACGACACGGCGTCGACGCGCGCTTGCGTGCGCAGGCGCTGGAGGGCGGCGAGGATGGTGCTCTGCCGGTCCCCCAGATTCGAGCCGACGCCGACGTAGACGGTGTGCATCGCTAGGTTGTGACCGCGCGGGTGGCCCGCAGGTTGCCCGCGGGCGCGGCGACCGCCATCATCCGCGCGAGCTGGGCGGTCTGGGCCACGTCGTGCGCGCGCACCAGC
>JALZBE010000306.1 GCA_030947665.1 Vulcanimicrobiota bacterium
CCAGGCCGCCGCCGTCAACTCGTTCCGCGAGCTCATCACCAACGCCACCAGCACGCTGCCGGGCGCGCAGACCTTCAAGAACATCCCGACCGTCGTGTCGCAGGTCAGCGAGCTGAACTCGGCCTTCGCCGTGAAGCTCATCGAGCAGCAGAACGAGTACGTGAACCAGCTGGTCAGCCTGCTCAAGGGCGCGCAGGCCGAGACGGCCGCCGCGGAAGGCGTCGCCGAGAAGGCTTAACCGCCGTGCTCGACGCCGGCGCGGGCCCCAAGCGTGCTCGCCTGCGGCAGATGAAGACGATCGCCACTGGCCTGCTGGCCGTGATGGCGATCGTTTTTGCGATCGCATCGCGGCTGCGGCCCGCGCACCCGTGGCTCGCGTGGGTCGAGGCGTTCAGCGAAGCCGCGCTGATCGGCGGGCTCGCCGACTGGTTCGCCGTCGTCGCGCTGTTCCGCCATCCCGGCGGCGTGCCGTTGCCGCACACCGCAATCGTGCCGCACAACAAAGACCGCATCGGCACGCAGCTCGGCATCTTCGTCGAGCAGAATTTTCTCACGCCGACGCTGATCGCGTCGAAGCTGCGCGAGCTGAACCTGGCCGGCCACGCGCTGCGCTGGTTCGCCGTTCCCCGCAACTGTGCCGCGCTGTTCACCAACGTGCGCGCGCTCGTGCCGCGCCTGCTCGACGCCGTCGACGACGCCGAGATTCGCGCCGTCGTGCGCAACGTCGTCGCCGATGAAGTCGCGCACGTCGACTTGTCGGTCGCGGCGGGCGGCGTGCTCGAGATCGTGACCGCCGACGGCGCGCACCAGCGCATGCTCGCGCGCATCCTGCCCGTCGTCGCCGGCTGGCTGAATGGCCAGCGCGCCGAGATCAAGCGCCGCTTTGCGAAACGCTCGCTGCTGACGCCCGGCTTCGTCGACGCGTACATCGTCAACCGCTTCGTCGACGGGATGGTCGACCTCGTCGACGAGATCGCGCGCACGCCGGACCATCCGATGCGCCGCGACTTCGACGTCTACGTACGCGATTTCGTCGTCCGCTTGCGCGACGATCCCGAGACGCAAGCACAGGCCGAGCGCCTGAAAACCGCGATCCTGCAAGGCGCCGAGCTCGACCAACTCGTCACCGCCGGCTGGAGCGCGCTGCGTTCGCGGTTGGAACGCCCGCCGTCTGGATCGCCGGAATCGGCCGGGTTACGCTTCGCCGAGATCGCGGCGCGCATCGCGCGCGAGATGCTGGACGAGCCCGCGTTGGTCGAGCGGCTCAACGCGCGGCTGTGCGACGTCGCGGAGTCGGTGCTCGCGCGCTTTCAGCAGCAGTTCTCCGCGCTGATCACGGAGATCGTACAGCGCTGGGACGCCGCCGAGATCAGCCAGAAGATCGAGACCGAGCTCGGTCCCGATCTGCAATTCATCCGCCTGAACGGCAGCCTCGTCGGCGGTTGTGCCGGCGTGGTGCTGCACGCGGCGATCGTGGCAAGCGGCGCGGCCTAAGCGGACCGGGCCGAGCTCTTTTCTTTCCTCGCGAGTTTCGCGCGCTGCTGTTAGAGTAGTTCCCGCAGATCGTCGGCCGTAAGCCCGGAGTCGTCCAGGATCCCCGCAAGGGTCCCGCGCTTGATCGTAGCGCCTTTGTGGACATGGACGCTGACCATGCGGCCGTTCGTGTGGCGCATGATATGGGCGCTGCCCTTGATCCGCACGACCGCAAATCCCGCGCGCTCGAGCGCGCGCACAAGTCGGCCGCCTTCGACGGCTGGAAGTTTCTCGCCCATCCCGTGCTCGGGCTACGCGGCCGGGACGGTTATCGCGACCGACGTCGCGAGATCCGACGGCGGAATCGGTTCACCGCGGTCGGCGAGGATCTCGATGTACCCGGCGATGACGTCCCGGGCGTTCGAGAGGGCTTCCTCGACGGTCTCGCCCTGCGTGTGCGCGCCACGGAACGCCGGGATATGGGCCGAATAGCCCCCCTCGGGCTCCGGCTCCAGCACAACGGCATACGAGCGCGCATCCATGACACTGGAGTTCGCGGAGGCGGCCGTCAGTCCGCCTCCGCTGGGCCCAGGCGCGTGCGAGCGAGCTAGGGACGGCCGATGCGGAAGTCTTAGCGGCCGGCTCCGTACGCGATCGCGAACGGGCCGGTGCGCGCGAACGGCGCGAACGTGTTCTCGCCTTGCGCGAGTCGGTCGGCGACGGCCCACAGCACTGCCGCGTTCGCGCCGAGGCCGATGTGACTCGCGCCGATCACTTCGATGTTCTCGGTGCGCGCGTTCGTCTTGAGCACCGAGGAGCGCCAGCTCACGATCCCGTCGACTTTCGACCAGATCGATGTCGACGGTACTTGCAGGTCGCCGGCCAGCGCGTCGAGCTCGTGCGCGATCTGCTCGCCGTTGTCCCAGGGACCTTCGCCGCTGACGAACTCGTAGACGTCGCTGATGTTGCTCGCGTTGGGGTTGCGCGAGAACGGGCTTCCCAGCGTGATGACGGACCGCACGGCGTCGGGCATCGCGACCGCGAGGTCGCGCGCGTACACGCCGCCGAGGCTCCAGCCGACGACGGTCACGTTCTTGCCGGTCTTCTCGTGGATCGAGCGCAAACGGTCGCGCAGCTTGCCGCGCATCTTCGTCACGCCGCCGAGATTGCGGCCCAGCTCCCAACCGTACGTTTCATAGCCGAGCGACGTCAAGAAACGGCGCAGTAAGCTCGTCGAGATGTCGCTGACGAGAAAGCCCGGCAGCACCAGAACGGGATGTCCGTCGCCGCGCGGTGCCGCGAGCAAAAGCGGCGAGGCCGCAACCGCGAAGCCGATCTCCCACAGCGCACGGTACTCCGCGAGCCACAGCAGCTTCGACGGGGGACGGAGCCCTCGGTGGCTCGGTGCGGTCGAACCTGCGAAATTCCAACTGGCCGCGGTCATGCGAAAGAAACCGGTTTCATCATGATGATCGTTCCCCGCCGAGCTTGCTGCGAACCGCAGTTCGCGCTCGCTTGCATTCGCCAAGCGAGCGAAGTCGTACTCTTTTCATCGGCAAACGTCTCAGGGGCGGTTACGGCCGAGGCGGTCGTGGCTGGACACCCAATCGCCGTGTAGGATGGCGCCCGTGAGCGACGTCTCGCCGGCCAGCACGACCGCGGCGCATATTTCGGCGAACTTGTCGGCCTTGCCGTTGCCGTAGCAGTCCATCATCTCTAGGCACTCGCGCTGCGTCGCGAGGCCCGTGCCGCCGCCGTACGTCGCCACGATCAGCGACGTGAGCGTGATCGACCAGTAGTAGTCCTGGTTCGGCAGCAGTTGCGTGTACGTCACCGCCGCGTGCGACTCGGCGACGTTCGCGACGTCTTGTCCGGTCGCGATGAACATCGCCGTTAGACCGTTCGCCGCGTGCGCGCCGTTGTTCGCTGCGCCGACCATGAACGCGCCCGACATCGAGATCTGGCGATGGTGGAAAAGCTCCGCGGTGTCGACGCCCATCATGCGCTTGAAGACGTCGCGCTTGATCACCGCTTCGGCGACGACGCGCTTGCCGCGCGTGAGCAGCATGTTGATCTGCGAGTGCTTCTTGTCGGTGTCGATGTTGCCCGACAGCAGGAAGCGCATCGTGTCGCGCGCGGGGTAGTTTGCCATGATCCACTCGCACGCGGCCAGCGTCGCTTTGCCCGTCATGTTCTGGCCCGCGGCGTCGCCGGTGGTGTAGTTCATGCGCAGGTAGCGCAGCGGGCCGAGCGCGTACTGGCCAATGTTCCTCAGCTTGCCCGTGCGCGTGGTCGTCTCGGCCGCGGCTGTGATCTCCGCGAAATGCTGCTCGATCCACACGCCGAGCTCGCGTGCCGCGAGCGCGTCCTCGCAGATGAACACGGGCGCGCGCTGCATCGAGTGCTCGACGACCGTCGTCTTGACGCCGCCGCACTCGGTCAGCAGGCGCATACCGCGGTTGTAGCTCGCGACGAGCGTGCCTTCCGTGGTCGCCAGCGGGACGTAGAAATCACCACGCGCATGCTCGCCATTGATCCGCAGCGGTCCCGCGATGCCGATCGGTACCTGCGCGACCCCGGCGAAGTTCTCGACGTTCCCGCGCAGCATGTCGGGGTCGAACGAATGCTTCCCGACGTGCGCCAGGTCCGCACCGGTCTGCTCTCGGACAAAAGCGCGGCGCGCCGCGGCCTGGTCGTTGGTGTAGTCGTCCGCGCGGTCGCGCGGGATTTTCGGCGACGACGTGGCCGTGCGATCGCTCATGACTCGTCGATGTCCTCCGCCGACAGGCCGTACGCCGCCGCGCGCGTCCGAAAGCGCTCGACGTCGAGGCTCAAGATCACCAGGTCGTGCTTGCGGCCGTCGCCGTCCTTGACGTGGTCGCGCAGCAGCGCTTCGGCGCGGTAGCCCATCGTCTCGAACACGGTGACGGCGCCGATCTGATCGGGCGTCATGTGCGCGACCAGCTTTTCGATCCCGGTTTGCACCGCAAGCTCGCCGGCGGCGGTCGCGAGCACGCGGCCGAGTCCGCCGCCGCGCGCGGCCCGCTCGACCACGATGCGCAGCTCCGCGA
>JALZBE010000307.1:0-4136 GCA_030947665.1 Vulcanimicrobiota bacterium
ACTGACCGGCATGCACGGGCTGCACGTCGCGATCGGCGTCGGCTTCCTGATCGCGCTCTGGATTCAAACCACGCGCGGCACGTACACCAAAGATCGCTTCTTCGGCTTGACGGCCGGAACGCTGTACTGGCATTTCGTCGACGTGATCTGGGTCGGTCTCTTCTTCTTGTTCTATCTATGGTAAGGCGATGACGATGACAGCGAGCATGGTGATGGAGCGAGCGCAGCGGCATCAAGCCCGGCCCGAATTGTCGTTGCGAGCTCGACCCGGGGGCCCCACGCAAAGCGTGGGGGGCGCGCAGCCTTGGGCGGAGCGCCTTTAAAATGGAATTAGCTAACGTCGAAAAGATCGTTGCGTTCATCGGTGCGCTCGTCGTGTTCACGTTCGCCGTTATCGGACTGCGTGGCGAGTGGCACAAGAACGGGCTCGACGACAACGTCACGAAGGTGCTGCTCGGGCTGATGGCCTTTGGCTGCATCCTCGTCGTGCTCGCGTGTTTCGGCGTTCTGCCGCATACCGGAGGGCCTGCCTGATGTACGACTTGGAAGACGAACGCGGCGTACCGATCTCCAGCGGCGTCCCGCGGATCGTGCTCTGGGCGGGGATCGCCGGCGTCGTCCTGATCTTCATCATCGCCGGCCTCGTGCTCGCGGTCTCGGGCTACGGCCACATCTGGCCCGCCGACAACGCGGCCAACCTCAAACTCTAGAGCGACCGAAGTCTTAAACGATCTCTTCTTTGCGGCCGTGGATCCCGATGCCGAACGTTGCGATCTTTGCGGGCAGCACACCAGTGGAGCGGCCGTCGATGTGGTGGACGCCGCCGTACTCGCTGAACTCGCAGAGCGCGGGCCGTATCTGGTCGGGGAGCTCGATCTCGCCCAGCGTCGGCCACTCGCACGCGATCGTCTTGTCCTCGGTCAGCACCGCGACGTAGCCGTTCGTATCCTCGGCCGAGCGCGCGTCGCGGCGGCGGTAGCGGATGTAACCGTCCACGACGTAGATCGGTCGCAGCGTATGGGCCAGCGCGCGGGCCGGCGCGAGCAGGACCCACAGCGCCCACACCGCGCACGCGACCACGCCGAACGCGAACACGGGCGCGATCACGATGATGTCCGGCAACACCTTGCCGCCTGAGATCCGAGGAGCGAAGAACACGCCGACAGTGATGGCCGCGAAGACCATGCCGCACAGCAGCGGTTCGACCGCGATGCTGAGCCGTCCGAAGAATCCCGTCAGCACGACGCGGCGCTCCGCGCGCGTCCACGGCCGGCGGATCAGTGTCTTCACGCGATCCTCGGTGCTCAGCCGGCTGGGCCGCATGCCGTGGATGATCTTCGTCGTATCGATCATGCTGCTCGTGCTGTTCCCCGGGTCCGTCTCCGCTGCGCCGCTCGTCAGCGCGGCTTTGCCACGCCTGCATGGCGTCGTGCTCGCCGTGACGCCGAAGACCGGGGCGGCGATCGTTCGCCACGACGCCTTCGGTTCGATGCCGGCGATGACGATGCCGTTTCGTATCGTTCCCCGATCGCGGGCCGCGCAACTGCAAGCGGGGACGACGATCGACGCGAACGTCGACACGGCGACCGAGCCTTGGACGCTCTCCGACGTTACCAGCACCACCGCGCAGCAGCTCACCGAAGACACGACGCCGTTGCGCCGCGTGACGCCGCTGCATGTTGGCGACGCGGTCCCCGACACGGCGTTCGTCGACCAGACCGGCAAGCCGTTCAGCTTCTCGCAGCTGCGGGGCCAAGACGTCGTGCTGTCGTTCATCTACACGCGGTGCGCGGACGCCCGCATGTGCCCCCTCATCAGCGGGAAGTTCGCGCGGCTCCAGGAGCTCGCGGGCACGCGCAGCCTGCACCTGGTAGAGGTCACGCTCGATCCCGCGTTCGACCGCCCGCCCGTGCTCGCGCGCTACGGCCAAGCCTTTCGCGCCGACCCGAAGCGCTGGAGCCTCGTCGTCGGCGACGCCGAACCGACGCTGGACTTCGCGGCACGCTTCGGGATCACGGCGTTCCCTGATCCCGCGATCGGAATCATCCACGCCGAGAACACGGTGCTCGTCGACCGCGCGGGCCGGATCGCCGCGATGAACACCGGCAACGACTGGCTCCCCACGGGGATGCTCGCGGACGTCGACGCGCGCAACGGCGCACCCAGCAATCCGCTCGCGCGTCTCAACCTTTGGCTGTCGAACGGTTTCGTCGCGCTGTGCGGCAACAGCGTCGCCGGCTTCAGCGGCCTGGCCGATCTCGCCGTGGTGCTGGTGATCCTCGCGGCGCTGGGCTATCTGGTGTATCGCGTCGCGCGCAAGATCTTTCTCGAAAGCACGTAGCGCCGGCGGCGCGGCTCACGCGAAGACGCCGAGCCAGCGCGCGAGCCACGCGGCGGCGACGAGTCCCGCCAAGCTCGCGAACACGGTATAGCGCGGGCGCAGCGCGGGATCGCGCGTCCAGTAGGTTCGCGCGCGCGTGAACCACAAGGCGATCGGCGCCGCGGCGACGGCCACGAACGGAATGAGCGACGCGTTCCAGACGTTCCCGATCACCACGGCGCCGGCGGCGAGGAAACCGAGTCCGAGCAAGAGCAGCACGACGCGCGGCGCGTCGATGATGAACGGATCGGCATCGCTGAGACCGGACCGCTCCAGCGTCGCGAGCGTCAGCAGCATCGCGACGAGCACGAACGCGAGCGCGAAATCGCTGATGTGTGTCGCGCGCCGCGGCTCGGCGATCATGGTGGTTTCCGGCACGGCCTTTGCAGCGAGCTTGACGGCCGTCAGCGGCGCCTCGTCCTCGCTTCGGATCACGACCGTGCGCTGCGCCTCGAACGTCGTGCCGTCGCCGGTGCGCCGCTGACCCTCATCATGCAGGTCGATCGCAATGCGCGGCCGTTCGATGCGGCGGAGAAGGTCGTTGACGGCACGGCGTTCGTCGGCGCGCGCGCGCGCTTCGTCCTTCGATTCGCTGGTCACGAGGATCGACATCACCCAGGCGGGCCGGTGGTCGACGCGCTGCCAGCCGAAGGCCGCGAGCGGGATCACGATCGCGCACGCAATCCCCGCCGCCCACGCTCTGCGCAGGCCTCGCATCCCGCGGCTGCCGAGAGGCGGCTGGCTCAGCGCGTCAGCAGCCTGACGTCGCCGCGATGCTGTGGTCCGCGGCGATGCCTTCGTCGCGCAGGATGGCTTCGTTGAGCAGGTCGAGCTTGTCGGCGAGGAACTTGTAGTGGCGGTCGTATTCCGGGTCAGGTGACGGCGTCGGGCGCAACGGCCGCGGCGTCGACAATCCCATGCGCTGCGTCATCGGCGTGTTGACGTCGTCGTCGTGAATCTTTTCTTTCATCTCCTGGGCGTCGTCGCGGCTGCGCATGATCAAGATGTCGCGCTGGACCTCGACCGCCATTTTCTGCTGCCGGTAGATCGCGCCGCCGAGCGCGTCGGCGAACGTCTTGAGCTCTTCCTTGCGCTTCGGATCCGGCGAGTTCACCGCGTACTCGCGCAGCCGTTTCACTTCCGCGTCGCCGGCTTTGGCCGCCTTCGCGATCGCTTCGGCCTGCCGCAGCATCCGCTCCAGCGCGTTGCGGCGCTGGTTGAGGTTGAGCTTGTCGAAGTCCGTGCCGCGCAAGTTGGTGGTCATGACGGAGAACGTGCGGTCGTTTTCCAGCGCTTCCGTGATCGCGCCGTTCGCGTGCGCGACGATCGGCACGCATGCCGGCAGCGCGCGAACCCGTCCGATCTCGGTGAGCGGCGTCGGGCGCGCCGCGCTGTTCGGCGCGGGCGTGGGATCGGCCGCGAGCGCGATGATGATCGGCAGAAGCAGAAGCATGGCGACTCCCACGAACGTGAGGAGAGGGTGCTCCGCCTTCCCTTACCGCGCCGCGGTGTCCTCGCGCTCGGCCCGCCGCGACGCAAGCGCGGCAGTGAGCAGCGTCGCACCGGCCGCGACGGCGGCGAACACGAGGTACGCGACCCGGTAGCCCGACACCGCGTCGCCGTGGGAGCTCGCGACGCCGCCGCCCAGCGAACCGCCGACGATCTGCCCCATGATGAGGAACACGGAAAGCAACCCGACGGCGCTCGCGCGCTGCTCCGGGCCGACGTGGCTCGTGACGATGTAACGCGTCGGCGC
>JALZBE010000307.1:4146-4538 GCA_030947665.1 Vulcanimicrobiota bacterium
GCGCCGAGCAGCGCGCCGAAACCTGCGCCCGCGACGACCATGGCGAGCAGCGCGAGCCGCAAGTCGCCGAAACCGAGCGCGAAGATTATCAGGCCGAGCGTCGTCAGCAGCGTGCCGGCGGTGAGCACCGCGCGGCTTCCGAACGCATCGAGCGCACGGCCCGCGAGCGGGATGACGGCGACGAAGCAGAACGCGCCCAGCGCCGCGACCGCGCCCGCGGCGGCGTACGACAGGTGTTGCGCGGCGACGAGCGCGGCGGGGATGAAGAAGAGCGCACCTTCGAGCGCGCCGATGAGAATCTCAAGCGCATACGTGACCAGCAGCTGGCGGTCGCGAAAGAACGCGGGCGGTACGACCGGCTGCACGGCGCGCCGCTCGACGAACGCGAACAG
>JALZBE010000033.1 GCA_030947665.1 Vulcanimicrobiota bacterium
GTGCTGGCCGGCACGACGTCGTTCGACGAGCTGAAGCGCGTCGTCGCGTGGACCGCGGCACGATGAGCCTCGGCACGATTCGCGTTCACGATCTGGTCCGCGGCGCACGCGCGCGCGGCGCGACGGACCTGCATTTCGGCGGCGCCGACCGGCCCGCGCTGCGCGTCGACGGCCGGCTCGTCGTGGTCGACACGCAGCCGGTCGACGAGGCGGACGCGCGTGCGTTCCTTGCGAGCGCCCTCTCCGAGGAGCAGTTCGCGCGGCTCGACGCGCGCGGGACCGCCGACGGCGGCGCCGCACGTGACACCGACGGCGGCCCGTATCGCGTGCACGCATACCGCCACGCCGGAGGCGTGCGCGTCGCGATCCGCTTGCTCGCCGAACGCATCCCGACGCTCGAACAGCTGGGGTTGCCGGCGGTCGTCGCCACGTTCGCGCAGCGCCCGGCGGGCCTGGTACTCTTCACCGGCCCCACCGGAAGCGGAAAGACGACGGCGCTCGCGGCGCTGGTCGACCGCATCAACCGCAGCACCGAGCGCAACGTCGTGACGGTCGAGGATCCGGTCGAGTACGTGCACGTGCCGGCGCGCTCGTTCGTGACGCATTGCGAGATCGGCCGCGACGTTCGCGACTACGCCGAGGCGCTGCGCGGCCTTTTGCGCGCCGATCCCGACGTGATCGTCGTCGGCGAGATGCGCGACCGCGCGACGATCGCCGCGGCGCTCACGGCCGCCGAGACCGGCCACCTCGTGTTTGCGACCTTGCACACCAACGATGCGGCGCAGACGGTCGACCGCATCGTCGACGCGTTTGCCGCGGATGCGCACGCGCAGATTCGCTCGCAGCTCGCCTCGGTGCTGGCGGGTATCGTCGCGCTGCGCCTGATCCCGCGCCTCGACGGCGCCGGGCGGCGTGCCGCCGCGGAGATCCTGGTGGGCACCGACGCCGTGCGCGCGCTGATTCGCGAAGGCAAGACGCACCAGCTGCGCAACACGATCGTTACCGGCCGGGCCGCCGGGATGCAGACGTTGGAAACGCACCTCTCCGAGCTCGTCGTGCGCGGCGAGATCGCGCTGGCCGACGCGCACGCGGCGACCAGCCGGCCCGGTGAGATCCGCGCGTTCGAGCGGAGCGCGTCGTGAGCGCCGGACTGTATCGCTATACCGCGCGCGACGCCGCCGGCGAACTCGTGCGCGGCTCGATGGAAGCGCCGTCCGCCGAGGCGGTGTTGGCGAGCCTGCGAACGCGGGCACTGTTCGTCACCGCCGTCGACCGCGAGACGCTTCTCGCACGCACCGTTGGGAGGTCACTGCACCTCGGCGCGCCGTCGCGCCGCGCACTGCTGGCGTTCTTCCGGTCGTTTTCGACACTGATCCGCGCCGGCGTGCCGATGCGCAGGGCGCTCGACGTCACGATCGAGCGGGCGACCGACGGCGTGCTGCGCGAGTCGCTGCGCTCGGTTCTCGCGGACGTCGAGCACGGGACGTCGCTGAGCGCGGCCATGGGACGCCGGCCGCGCGCGTTCGCGCCGCTGTACGTCGCGATGATCCGCGCGGGCGAAGCCGGCGGCATCCTCGACGACGTGCTCGAGCGCCTCGCGACGTTTCTCGAACGCGACGCCGACCTTCGCAAGAAGGTGCGGGCCGCGCTGGCGTATCCCGCGGTCGTCGTCACGGCCGCCCTTGCGCTGGTCCTGTTTCTCATGGCGCGCATCGTGCCGATGTTCGCGCAGATGTTCGACGCGTTCCATGCCGAGCTGCCGGCGACGACCCGTGCCTTGCTCACCGTGGGCGATGCATTACAACGGCCGGCAACGTGGATCGGCGGCGTCGTCATCGTCGTGCTCGCTGGCGGCGCAGTCGCTGCCGCAGCGCGGACCGTACGCGGCGCGCTCGCACTGGATCATCTGCGCTTGCGGCTGCCGGTCTTCGGGCCGCTGTTGCACAAGGCGATCACGGCGCGCATCGCGCGCATGCTCGCGACGCTGCTGCGCTCCGGGATCGAGCTCGTCACGGCGATCGACGTCGTGCGCCCGGTCGCGGGCAGCCCGGCGTACGCGGCCGCACTTCGAAACGTCGACGTCGCGCTGCGCGCCGGCGACGCGCTCACCATCCCGCTCGAAGCGTCACGTATTTTCGACCCGCTCGCCGTCGCGCTGGTGCGCGTCGGTGAGGAGACGGGCCTGCTCGACGAGATGCTGCTCAAGGTCGCCGCTTACTTCGAAACCGACGTCGAGGCCGCCGTCGCAACGCTCGGCGCGGTGATCGAGCCCGCACTGATCGGCGTGCTCGGCGGCGTCGTCGGCTTCATCGTCTTCTCCGTCTTCATCCCTCTCTACAGTTTGATCGGGAGCGTCGCGAAATGACCCAGCAGGAACACGCCATCGCCCACTACAGCGCGGAGCGGACGGTCGAGCGGCGCAACGCCGTCGTCGATGCGCACCGCTACTTATGCCTGCGCGGAGCGCGCAAGTTCAAGCGCGCACACAACGACCGCGCAGATTTGGAACAAGTGGCCGCCGTCGGGCTGATCAAGGCCGCGACGAACTATCGCGCGGACATGCAGACGCCGTTCCAGGCCTACGCCTGGATCATGATCGTGGGCGAGCTGATGCACTACGTCCGCGACCACGAGCGCATGGTCCGCGCCCCGCGCGCGCTGGTGGCCCTTGAAAAGCGTTACGTCGCCGCATGGGACGCCTTCACGGTCCGCCACCATCGCGAACCGACGACGGGCGAGATGGCGGCGGCACTGGCCGTGACGATCGAGACGATCGCCGAGCTGCGCAACCTGCGCCGCGTCGAGCACGTCCCGCTGCCGGACGCGGATTACGACAACGGCCCGGAACGCGTCGACTTGCTCGCGGACACGTCGATCGGCATCGCGCTCGAAGAGCGCATCACGCTAGCGATGGCAGTCGACGAACTTGGCGAACGCGAGCGCTCGATCGTGCTGGGCACGTACGGCGCGGGCCTGACCCAATCCGAGATCGGCGCCCGGCTGGGCTTGTCCCAAAGTCACGTCTCGAAGCTGCTGTCTCGCGCGCTCAGCAAATTGAGCCACCGGGTCGCGTGACGCCGCGGGTTCCACTCGCGTGTTGCCGCTCATAGGTCGGCGGCACGGCGCAGGCCATCACGGCTCTCGTGGGCACGAGCCGATTCGATGCGCGCTTCCCGGCGCCGCGGCCTCAATCAGCTCGAGCGGGTCCCAGCGACCGCGTTCGAGGTGGTGCAGACGCTGCAGATCATCCACTAGGCGAGAGTTCGCGCCCGCTGCGATCCGGCACAGCTCGGCATCTATACTGACCAAAGACAGCTTGCCGCCTGTCACAGCTTGGCCGATTTGGCCGATATGATATCTGATGGTAGGGGAACTGGCGCTTCAGCCGCGAGGGGACGACGTTGCGCGCTGTACCGGATGGCTGCGTGACCTCGAGGAGAGCCGCGATCTCGTTCGGCCGCTTACCGGCGTCGACGAGCGCGCGTTTCCGGGCGCTGCCGTGCTGCGGCGCTATGTCGACGGGTTGCGGTCGGAGATGCTGGATTTCCGCGCGATCGTCGAAGCGGCAGCCGAGGTCGCCGCGCTCAATGCCGATCAGCTCGACCGCGTCGTCGCGAACACCGCCGAACAGAGCGCCGTGGTCGAGCAAACCGCCGCGGCCATCGCGGAGATCGATCAAGGCGCCGCCCACGTGGCGCAAACGACGGAGAGCTTGCGCGCGCTGACCGGCACGCTCGCGAACTCGACCACGCAATACGACAGCGGGATCGACTCCGTGCTGACCGCGCTGACCGACCTCGTCTCGACCGTGGATGCTGCGGCAGCGTTCGCGAGCGCGATGGACTCGGGCTCCAGCGAGATTCGTTCGTTCCTCGAGCAGCTCCACCGCATCGCGCGGCAAGCGCGACTGCTGGCGATCAACGCGGCGATCGAAGCCGCGCACCTCGGCGACGCCGGGCGCGGATTCGTCATCGTCGCTGCCGAGGTAAAGCAGCTCGCGGGTTCGACGGCCGATTCCGCCGCGAGCGTCGGCGGCATCGAGAAAGAGCTGCACGACGCGAGCCGTCACGTCGAAACTGCGATCGGCAAATCCGCGGGCATCGTGCGCGCATTGACGGGCGACCTCCGCACCGCGCGCGAGCGTTCGGCGCAAACGCGCGAACAGGTGCACGAGCTCGACGGGGCGATCGGTGACGTCGCGACGATCGCAGTTCAGCAAAGCGCGAGCCTCTCGGCGATCGCCGGCGGAGTCCAAGGGATGGCGCGTCACGCGCATGAGGTCGCCAGCGCCGCGGAGCGCGCGGCGCGGCTCGCCATCGGCGATGCGATCGAACGCCTCGAGCGCTCCATCGCGACCTACCGCCTCGGCGACCGCGGCGCAGCGCTTGGCGGCCACGCCGCGCTCACCAGCCACGCCGCTATCGACGACCTGCCGGCGGAACTGCGCGCAGCCGCCGAACGGCTTCGCGCTCGCATCGACGCCGACCAGCGCGAGATCCTCACGCTGATCACCGCGATCTCAGTCTCGATCGCCCGCAACAGCTACGAATGGAAAGCGATCGCCACCGCGTTGACGTCGCTGCATACCGAGCTCGGCACGACCACGCACGCGATCGACGAAACGGCGGCCGGTGCGGCCGTCGCCGCGCAGGCGTCGCAGCGCATGCGCGGCACGCTCGACGCGATCCGGGCGGGTTTCGCCGCGTCGGTCGATGAGCTGCAGCGCGCACTCGACCGCGTCGTCCGCGTTCGCGACGACGTCCGGAACGCCGAATCGTTCGTCGCCGCCACGTCGGCCGCGAGCGAGCGCGCGGCGGCGATCCTCGACTTGATCGACACGATTTCCAGCGAGACGACGCTACTTTCACTCAACGCCGCGATCGAGGCCGCCCATGCGGGCGACGCGGGCCGCGGCTTCGGGGTCATCGCCGACGAGATCCGCTCGCTCGCGGAGACCACGTCGCGCGCGACGCAGCAGATCGGAAGCGTCATCGAAACCGTCTCCGGCGCGAGCGGATCGATGACGGACACCACCGCGCAGGCCGTCGCTCAGACAGACGAAGTTCAGCAAGAAACGACCCGCATGCAGACGGCGATCGGCGAGCTCCGCAGCAAACTCGACGGTACGCTCGAGCGCGCCGGGGAGGTCGCCGGGATCGTCGAGCAGCAGCTCGTCGCGCTTGCCGACGTCCGTCACGCGACCGAACTCGCCGTTCGGCGCGTCGAGAGCGACGCGGGCGCGGCAACCGATACGCGCCGGCTCGAGCTGGCGATGCTCGGGATGCGCGCCCATGCGCTCGCCGCACGCCGCCCGCTCGACACCGTCGCCGAACGCGTTCGCGAGATCGGGCTCACGGTCGCGCACGAGATGGACGGCGTGTTCGACGCGGCGCTCGCGCGCTCGGCCATCCGGCTCGACGACTGCTTCGACACCGACTACGTCGAGCTCACCGGTGCCGGAATCGCCAGGCTCGCGCGGCTGTTCGACATTTCGCGCGTTCCGCAGCACGGTTTCACGCCGCCCAAATTCGAGACGCGGTACGATCGCGCGGTCGAGGACGGCTGCAACCGCCTCATCGACGAGTCCGTCCCCAAGCATGCATCGATCAAGGCGATGTTCGCGGTCGACCTAAACGGCTTTTGCTTCGGGCATTATCACGAGTGCCGCCGCGCGTGGACCGGCGACGCCGTCACCGACCTCAACCACAACCGCATCAAGCGCTTTTTCGACGACGAGCTGAGCCTGCGGTGCTCGCGCGTCGGGCTCGGCGCGCAGTCCGATTCGCTTCCCAAGCGCACCGCGTACGCGCGCTTTCGCGAGCTCGGCTGCGACCTGCGCCAAGGCGGCGATCGGCCGTGGGCCATCTACACGTACGCCCGCGACACGGGCACCGTGTACAACGACCTGTCCGTCGCGCTGTTCGCCCAGCACCAGCGCGTGGGAACCATCCGCATCATTTACGACGGCGACGTGGTATAAGGTCGGGGTGCGCGAGCGCCCCTTCTTCTACGGCTGGACGATCGTCGTCGCGCTCGGCGTGACGACCATCCTGTCGTACGGCACGAATCAATATTTGTTCGGCCTGCTCGTCGACCCGCTCGCGCGCGAGCTCGGCTGGGACAGGGCTTCGATCGCGCTCGCGTACTCGGGCGTCGTGCTCGTGTCCGGGCTCGCAGGGCTCGGCCTTGGGCCGATCATCGACCGTCTCGGCGCGCGGGTACTGCTCGCGAGCGGCTCGCTGCTCAACGGCCTCGCGCTGCTGGCGCTCTCGCACGTGCACGGGCTCGTCGCGTTCGATCTGCTGTGGACGTTCGGGTTCGGCCTGGGGTCGGCGCTGACGTTTTATCCCGTCACGATGACCGTCGTCGCGAACTGGTTTGCGCGGCGGCGCACGCAGGCGTTCTCGCTGCTCAGCTTCATGGGCGCGTTCTCATCGACGATCACCTATCCGATCGCGGGCGTGCTGATCGCGCGCTTCGGCTGGCGCGACGCGGTCATGATCTTGGGTGCGGCGCAGCTGCTGGTCGCGTTTCCGCTCCACGCGCTGGTCGTGCGCCGTCGCCCCGAAGACATCGGCCTGCATCCGGACGGCGCGCCGTCGGCCGGGACGTCGACGCCCGAGAGCGGCGTGGCATACGGCGCCGCGATCCGCAGCGCAGCGTTTTGGCTCTTGACGGCGGCGCTCGCGTTAGGCGCGTTCGCCAGCACCGCGATGGTACTCGAGCAGGTCGCGTACCTGATCGCGCGCGGCTATGCGCCCGCTTTCGCCGCGACGCTCGTCGGGCTGTTCGGCCTGGCGTATCTCCCGGGGCGCGCCTTCATCGCGTGGTCCGGCGAGCGGACGTCGCTCGCGCTGCTGTTCGCCGCCGCGTTCGGGCTCCAAGCGATCGGCATCGGGGTGCTCGTGAAGGCGCCGTCGCTGCCCGGCGTGATCGCGTACGTGTGCACGTTCGGCGCGGCGTACGGCGCGACGTTTCCGCTGCGCGGCGCGCTGATGGCGCAGCGTTTCGGGCGCCGTTCGTACGGTGCGATCATCGCGGCGCAAGGCGTGCCGGTCGGCATCGGCGCGGCGCTCGGTCCGGTCGTCGTCGGCCGCCTGATCGACGCGCACGGCTACGGCGCGGCGTTCGCCGCGTGCATGGCCACGCTCGTCGCCGCAGCTGCGATCGTTGCCGTGCCGGTGCGGACCGCGCGAGGTCTCTCCGTGCCGCCCGCGTATCCAGGCGCATACGCAGGCGAGGGCCCGTAGAGGAGACGTCCATGAGCGATCCACTGTCGCGCGGCGAGTTCATCCTGGTGTCGGCGGCGGCGGGCGCAGCCGGGTCCGCCGCATCCGGCGGCGTCGTCGCCGCGGGCGGCGCGATCGTGCCAGGATGACAAGAACATCGTCCTCGTCGACGCATGGATCTGGAACAACACCGGGTTCAAGGCGTTCAACATCGACGAGCCCGCCGAGCTTTCGAGCGCGGCCGCATACGCGGGGCACCTCCAGCGCACCGCACTACAGACCGCGGTGACGCTGCTGCGCCCCGGCGAGACGAAGACGCTGCAGGTCGCAACGAACGCTCGCTGACGTTCGTCGCGCCGGCGACTAGCGGTAGGCTGCCTGGATCGCGGCGTAGTCCGCGTGCGGCGTACGGACGTCCAGGTGCGCGATCGGCATCTTCGGGAGCTCGGTGCGTTCTTCGAATGTCGGGCGGTCTTCCTTGTAGAGGATTCCGAGCGCGATCTTGTCACCCGTCGTGAGCGCTTCGAATGCGGCGAGACGGTCGTTGGGCGCGTAGCCGTCGCGCAACGTGCCGTCCTCGGTGTTCTCCTTGAACCACGCGTACGTGTTGATCTTGTTGTAGGTCACGCACGGCGACATCACTTCGACGATCGCGAAGCCGCGGTGCTCCACGGCCGCTTTGATCATCGCGACCATTTGCTTCGGTTGCGCGGAGAACCCGCGCGCGATGAAGGTCGCGCCGGCCGCGAGCGCGAGCGCCAAGCCGTTGAGCGGCGTGTCGGGGTTGCCGTCGGGGCTGACCGACGCGACGTAGCCCGTCGCGCTCGTCGGCGACGACTGGCCTTTCGTGAGACCGTACGTCTGGTTGTCCATCACGATGTACGTCATGTCCGTGTTGCGCCGCACCGCGTGCACGAAGTGGCCCGCGCCGATCGCATAGCCGTCGCCGTCGCCGCCCGCGGCGATCACGGTGAGATCGCGGTTCGCGAGCTTCACCGCCGTCGCGACGGGGAGCGCGCGGCCGTGCACGCCGTGGAACGCGTAGCTGTGCAAGTAGCCGGAGATCTTGCCCGAGCAGCCGATGCCCGACACGAACGCGA
The DNA here is from genome assembly GCA_030947665.1 of Vulcanimicrobiota bacterium. Lineage (GTDB taxonomy): Bacteria > Vulcanimicrobiota > Vulcanimicrobiia > Vulcanimicrobiales > Vulcanimicrobiaceae > Vulcanimicrobium. The sequence continues at coordinate 8,330 of JALZBE010000033.1, forward strand.
CGTCTTTCGGCTGTTTGCCGAGTTCCGCCATCGCCTGTTTGAGCGCCGACAGCACGCCGTAGTCGCCGCAGCCAGGGCACCACCACGACGGCGTGGCGGTGGCGAAGTCTTTGGGGGTGAGTGTCGCCGTCATCGTCAGAAGGTCTCCACGGGCACGCCGACGTCCGCGATCCGCAGGACCGGCTCGATGATCTCGATCGGGCGGAACGGCCGCCCATCGTACTTGCGCACGCCGTGCAGCGCGTCGAGCGGTCCGACCACCGCGCGAATGAGCTGCATCAGCTGGCCCGTGTAGTTGTTCTCGACGACGAACACGTGTTGCGCTCCGCGGACGAAGTCTTTGATGTCGTCGTCGGGAAACGGCCACAACGTGCGCAGCTGCAGGAAGCGCGTCAGGACCCCGCCCGCCCCCAGCCGGTCGACCGCTTCGGCGATCGGGCCGGTGTTCGCGCCGTAGCCGACGATCGCGATGTCGGCGTCGGCAACGCCGTGCAGCACCGCGCGCGGCAGCAGGTCGCGCATCGACTCGAGCTTGCCCATGCGCTTCTCCATCATCCGAGCGCGGTTGTGCGCGTTCTCCGTGATGACGCCGGCGTCGTTGTGCTCGGAGCCCGGCGCGAGGTGCATGCCGCCGGGGATGCCGGGGATCACGCGCGGAGACACGCCGTCCTCGGTGAACGCAAACCGCTTGTACTCGCCGAACACGACCTCGCCCGAGTCGATGAGCTTGCCGCGCTCGACGCGCACCTTGCTGAGATCGAACGGCGGCAGCGTCGCCTTGCTCTGGCACAGCGCCTGTTCGGTCAGCACGAACACCGGCAGCTGGTACTGCTCCGCCAAATTGAACGCATCGACCGTGAGGCCGAACGACTCCGACACCGTTCCCGGCGCGAGGATGACGCGCGGTATCTCGCCGTGGCCCGAGTAGATCAAATGATTCAGATTGCTCTGTTCGGTTTTCGTCGGCATCCCGGTCGACGGGCCGGTGCGCGCGCACTCGACGACCACCACGGGGATCTCCAGCACGCCCGCCAGCCCGATCGCCTCCGTCATGAGCGCCTGTCCGGGCCCGGACGTCGCGGTCATCGCACGCACGCCGGTGTACGCCGCGCCGAGCGTCATCGTGATCGCAGCGAGCTCGTCCTCCGCCTGGACGACGACCCCGCCGAACTTCGGCAGCTGCACCGACATCCACTCGAGCACGTCGGTCGCGGGAGTGATCGGATAACCGGCCATGAAGCGGCAGCCCGCGACGAGAGCGCCGTACGCGATCGCGTCGTTGCCCATCATGATGAGCCGGTCGCCGTCGTCCGCCGCGACGAGCCCGTAGCCGCTGGGTTTGTCGGCGAAGTTGTCGCGCACGAAGTTCTCGCCGGCCTCGATCGCGCGCATGTTGAGGTCGACGACCTTGTCGCCTTTGCGCTGGTAGAGGCGGCGCACGTCGTTGCGGATGATCTCCGGATCCATCCCGATCAGCGCGCCGAGCACGCCCAGCGAGATGGTGTTGCGAATCAGCTCGAGCCCGAGCTCCTTTGCGAGCTTCGCCAGCGGGATCTCGTACCACGTCACGTCGTGGCGGCGCATCTCGTCGGAGATCACCTCGGACGTGTTGTCGAACACGACGAAGCCGCCGGGCCGCATCTCGTCGATGTGCGCCTCGACGGCTTCCAGATCGAACGCCACCAGCCCGTCGACCGCATCCGCCATCCCGTAATCCTTGCGCTCGCTCGCGCGGATGACGTAGTTGGTGTGGCCGCCCCGGATGCGCGACGGGAAGTCCTTGTAGGTGTAGACTTCCAGGCCCATCCGCTTGAACACACCGGCGATCAGGTCGCCCGTCGTCAAGCTGCCGTCGCCGGCCTGCCCTCCGAACATCACTTCGACGCTGTTGAGGATCACCAAGACACCTCGCGATGGGGTACCGCCGACGCGGCGGCCGTGGCTTCCAAGGTTCCGAATCGCGACGCGGCTGCCCTGTCGCACGCTGAAACCGGCAATGGGGCCGGCCGACCCATGCTTGGCCGGCATCCCGAGCGCCGCGGCTATAAACGCTGCTCGAGCGCGCGGATCGCTTCCGGCGGCCCCGCCGCGACCAACTCGTCGCCCGATCTCAGCTCGGTGTCGGCCGTAGGGCGAAAGCGCATCGCGCCGTCGCGCTTGAGGGCGAGCACGAACGCTTCGTCGTGCGCGGGGAACAGCTCGATGAGCGCGCGCCCGATCCACGCCGATCCGGCGACGATCGTCAGGTCTTCGAGCAAAAGCTGGCCGTTGTCGGCGGAGAGCACCGTGTCGACGAACTCGACCGCGGTCGGGCGCATCGCCATGCTCGCCATGCGGCGGCCGCCGATCGTGTACGGCGAGATGACGCGGTTTGCGCCGGCCAGGCGGATCTTGCGCTCGGCGTCCTCCGCGTTGGCGCGCGCGACGATGAAAAGGTCCGGTTTGAGGACGCGCGCGGACAGCGTGACGTAGATGTTGTCGGCGTCGTCGTCGACCGCGGTGACCAAGCCGCGCGCGCGCTCGATCCCGGCGGCTTGCAGCGTTCCGACGTCGGCCGCGTTGCCGTTCATCACCGTGAAGCCTTGCGCCGCGGCACGCTGGAGCGAGTCCGGGTTGATGTCCACCACGACGAACGGAATCTTCTCGGCCGTGAAGTCGCGCGCGATCTCCCGGCCGACCCGGCCGAAACCGCACAGGATGAAATGATCCTGCATCTTAGCGACCCGCCGCCGCATCCGGCGCGCGCCGAACTGTTCGCCGAGATGGCCCTCGATGACGTACGCGACCAGCGCCAGCACGGTGTAGGTCAGCACGCCGAACCCGAACGCGACGACGGCGATCGTCCACCACTTGCCGGCGACGTTGAGCGGCCCGGGCTCGCCCCCGCCGACCGTCGTGATCGTGGTGACGGTCATGTAGAACGCGTCGAACCATGACCAGCCCTCGAGCGCGACGTAGCCGGCCGTGCCGAGCAGCAC
>JALZBE010000034.1 GCA_030947665.1 Vulcanimicrobiota bacterium
GCCGGTGCTTCGGCCGCTCGTTTGCCCGCATCGAGTGTCTCTATCGGCCATCCGTCCGATTCAACTGTTCGCAAGTCCAGTGCGCAGACGACCGCTCGATATGGGGTCACAGGCCCCGCCGGCGTCGGAGGCCCGTGCTGAGCGCCTGCGAGATTTTGGCGGCGTCGTACGCCACGGCGTGCACGTTGACGGTGATGCGCGGCGCAGCGGTCCTGGCGAGCACGGCCTCCTTGAGGATTTGATGCTCCAGGCAGTCGAGCTGGCGCGTCACGGTGTTGATCGCGGCGGCCTTGCAGGTGATCACGTCGTCCTCGAGCAGCTCGCGGGTCCGGTCGATCCACTCGCTGATGATCGCGCGCATCGTGTGCTCCGGCGGGAGGCCTCGTATCTTGCGGAGGTGCCATTGGCGGCGAGACTGGCGCTCAAGACGCGCTGTGTCATGACGGATATTCAAAAGCTACGCTCAGAGGCACATAAACTCGCCGCGAGACTTTCCCGCAAACCAGCACTGAAGCCGAGCGAGGTGCAGTCGGCCCTCGTGACCCTGCTCCGCATGATCGAGGAGCTCGCCGAACGGGCGGACTCTATGGCGAAGCCTGTACGCTCGTAGTCGTCATGTCTGTCGAGCACGATCTGTGCGGATGAGGCCATGGCGCGGGATCTGCGGCCGGCATGAACGTCTCGCGGGTCTAGCGGCCGGGCGAGCGTGGTTCGTACGGTTTACCCCTTGAAGCTCCACCAGCTCGAAAGCTGCTCGCTGTAAATCCCTCGCACAGTAGCACAACATCCCGGCAATTTGCCGGGATGTTAGCGCCGAAGTCAGAACCAGACCGTCCCGCCGTCCGAGAGAAATGCTTGAACCGCTTCAAGAACATCTTCACGGTGCTTTCGCAGTTTCATCGATAACATGATTTCTGCGAGATCTCCGGCGGCTTGCAGATCGCCGGCGACTGCGCCCTGGCGCCCGCACACGACGGCCAACAGGACCAATGACACCAGCCCGTTCGGGCCGCAAGAGCTCTCGTACGTGAGGTAGGCTTCGCGTAATGATCGCTCACGATCGTTCGTCGCATCGCGCGTCCAGTCGATGCCGAACCGTTCGAATGTCTCGGGCGGCTTGAACGGTACGACGTTCATGCCGGTCGAAGGTCGGTCCGCGTCGGACCACGGCATATGCGTTCGTTTTTGCACGCTACACCCCGTCGAAGTCCCGCATGAAGCTCACCATGCGGTAGTGGCCGGCCGTTGCCGTCTCGAGGTAGAAGCCGGCTTCACGGACCAACGCGAGGTCGCGGTGGAAGGAGCGCAGCGAGACGCCGAATCGGCGTCGATAGTCCGCGATGGTCACCGATTCGCGGCGAGCAAAAATCGCCGTGAGCCAGATGACGCGGACGAGGGGGAAGGCAATGCCGCCGCGGTTGGTGTGGCGAAACTGTCCGCCGCGGCGCGCCGGGGTTTTTGACGCGAACTCGCCGAAACGGGTGGTTGTCATTCGGTGGCTCCTATCCATCGGGTGACGGACTCGGTCGGTGTTAGTAGCACCGGCCGGGTCGCTTTATTTGTGCGCGAATGCGCGTAGCTAGATTATAGCATTCGCATTCGCGGAGAACAAGCGTGGTGCTATCGAGTTTTTCGCTAATCACCGCCCTCGGCGGGCGAACAGCGCGATCAGCCAGATGATGCGAAGGCTACGGGGCGGTCGAACCGGGAATCGGATCCGGATACCATCGGGCGAACGCTTCGCGCGAAACTTGTGCGACACCGGTGACGGTATCGAATACCGCGAGTTCTTCGCCGACCGAGGATGTTGCTGTGGCTTCGGCGTTGGATCGCGCCGCAACGCCGGCGACGCCGTCCGCGTATGCGGCGCGCGCGATCGCATGACATGGTGGCCACAGGACGCCATAGGGATAGGCCGGCGGCAGGCCCGCAGCTCGTATCCCAGGCGCGGTCACGATATCGACGACATCGAGGCGAGGTCCGTTGACTGTAACGATATCCGGTCGGGCGGCGGGCAGCAGATCGAAAAGTTTGATCGCGCGGCCGGCGTGCTGGTAACGGGCGTTTGCGGCGGCGACGGCAAACGTGGCGCAAAGATAGAGAGCGCCGAACTCCCCTGGGGGATTCCAACGGCCTTCTGCGCCTTCGCATACGACGTGTCGAGCGGAGCGAGATAGGTTGGATCGACGACACGATAGTACCGGCCGCTGCGCGTGAACGTGAGGCGCTTCGTCACGAACCGCCGTAGCTAAAGAGGCGCCCCAAGTACGCGTAAATAGGATCGACGCCTTCCTGCGTGAGCGTCTGAAGCATCGTGCGACCGCCGAGCCATTCATCTGGGGTCCGAATGATTTCGGGGATTCGCGCAGCGATCACGCGAGCGCGAAAGATGCGAGCGAGGTCGACGAGTCGATCGACCGAGGCTATGCGATCGAGCGGAATGCCTCGATGTTCCCACTCCTTAATAGACGACGCGCGCCGGTGGAGCACATCCGCCAACTCATTTTTGCTCAACCCGAACGTGTTTCGAATCTCCGTGAGTTGGGGCACTGCGGCGGTCACCATAGGATGAGTATAGCGCAAAAATTAGGGCCCTGTCAGGGACCTAATCGGACCCTAGAGTTTGCCCTGGTAAGGTGCGCGGGCCCCGTCCCAGCCACACGCTCGTGCAATGCGCCGTTTGACCGACTAGTGTGGCTTCCGCCGCCCAGCCCCAATCATCCCACGCGGGCGCTCCAAGACTGATCTGCCAGCACGCAGCACGTTAGTGCAAAGAAAACAGCGAGGAGAGCGGCGTCTCGCCTCTCTCCTCGCTCAAGTTGGCGCCCTGGCGGCGCATACACGCTTGCGCGTGCAGGGGGGCACACCCAGGGCTTACGGGAGTCAGTATAGCGGCCTCGAAGCGGCTTCGTCAAGGTGTTTACGCACGACGCGGCTTCTCTAGACGCTATCTTCGCGACGATTTTCGGCGAACGCTTGACCTCCTATATGGCTCTGGCGACGCCAGCGAACGACAAACCCGCAGCCTTGGATCTTTATGTCTGGAACGCAGCGCTTTCTGGGTCTTTTTTGGTCCACTTCAGGCGGTCGAGATCGCGATTCGCAACGCGATCCACCGAGAGATGACCTCGATATACGGCACGCCGGCTTGGTACTCGGAATCACAGTTCAAACGGACAGCCCCGAACATGATCGGCAGCCTTGTTGAGGCTGCCGGTCGTCTGGTCCGCGAAAAGAAACCGGTCGATCCGTCGCACATGGTCGCAGCGCTGCACTTTGGTTTTTGGACTCAGTTGCTCAAGAGTGGGCCCGATGGTAACTATGTTCGGCATTTCTGGAATGCCGGACTGAGCAAGGCATTCCGGCATTTTCCCGGCGGCTCGCGACGCAGTCGTGGTTCGATAGACACGGAAATCCGCGTGCTCAAAGATTTTCGAAATCGCGTTGCCCACCACGAACCCATCCACAACAAGAAACCGGATCATCAATATGAGCGAATCGTCCGCGTCGCAGGATGGATAGATCCGACCTTAGCGGGCTGGATCGGATTTCATGCGAGATGCCCTTCTCTGCTGAAAACCGGGCCGACGTCGACGGCCGGATTCTAGCGACGAGCCTTGCTACCAGATCTGGCAGCGGTCCTTGCGCACCATCTTGTCCGTTGCGGCGCACTTGAATGCGGCTTGGAACTCCGGCATGTTGGACAGCGTGCCGAGTACGCGGTACTTGTCCCACGGGTGTTCGTTCGTCGCGGCGATTTGGCGGATGTAGCCTTCCGTTGCGATCGAGCGCCAGACTTGCGCGTACGCTAAGAAGAAGCGCTGCTCCGGGGTGTAGCCGTCGATCGATTTGTGCGCCTTCGCCTGCGGGGTGCGTTCGAAGGCTTTGTATGCGATCGTCAGGCCGCCGAGGTCCGCGACGGCTTCGCCTTGGACGAGGCGGCCGTTCTCGTGTGCGCCCGGGGCCGGCTCGAACGCTTCGTACTCGTCCACGATGCACTGCGCTTTCGTCTTGAAGGCTGCGGCGTCGGCGGGTTGCCACCAGTCGTTCAGGTTGCCCTTGGGGTCGTACTGGCGGCCCTGGTCGTCGAAGCCGTGCGTCATCTCGTGGCCGATCACGGCGCCGATCGCGCCGTAGTTGACCGCGTCGTCGGCCGTCGCGTTGAAGAACGGCGGGCTCAGGATGCCGGCCGGGAACACGATTTCGTTGTTGCTCGGGTTGTAGTATGCGTTGACCGTCGGCGGCGACATGCCCCAGCGGCCGCGGTCGGTCGGCGTGCCGATGCGCGCGATCGTGCGCGCGTTGTTCCAGCGGCGTACGGCGACGATGGCGCTCGCGTATGGGCCGTTGCCCACGTGCAGCGTCGAGAAATCTTCCCACTTGTCGGGATAGCCGATCTTCTTGGTGAACGCCGCGAGCTTTTCGCGGGCGCGCGTCTGCGTCGGCGCGCTCATCCAGCTCAGCGTGCCGATGTCGTCGTGGAGCACCGTCTGGAGATTGTTCACGAGCTCTTGCGCGCGCGTCTTCGCCGCCGGCGGGAACGCCGCCGCGACGTACGCTTTGCCGAGCACGTCTCGCAGGGCAGCGTCCGTCGCGCTGGTGCAGCGCTGCCAGCGCGGGAGCTGTTCCTTCGTGCCCAGCAGCACGCCGCTGCGGAACGCGTGGCTCGCATCCTCGAAGCGCTTGGGCAGCGAGCCGGCGTACGCGTCCGCGACGTGGTAGCGCAGGTATGTCTTCCACGTGTCGACCGGCGTCGCGGTGAGCTGCTCGTCGTACGCCGTCACGTACGACGGCACCGACACGTTGACTCTGTCGAACGCCGGCGAGCCGTAGGTCGCGAAGAACGTCTTCCACGGCACGTGCGGCGCGAGCGCCGTGAGCTTGTCGAGCGGGGTGGGGTTGTAGAGCTTGTACGGATCGCGCAGGTCGGCGCGCTTGGGCGTCGCCTTCGCGAGCGCCGTTTCGAGCGCGATCACCGCGTCGGCCTCGGTCGCCGCTTTGGCCGCGTCGTCGCCGAGGTTCTGGAGCTGCGTCGCGACGTACGTCTTGTACGCGGTGCGGATCGCCGCCGCGCGCTCGCCTTCGTTGAAGTAGTAGTCGCGGTCGGGGAGGCCGAGCCCGCCGAACGCGAGCGCGGCGATTTGCTTCGACGAGTCCTTGGTGTCGGGCCGCGCGCCGAACGGTACGCCGCCGTCGACGCCGGCGCTTTGCAGCGTTGCAATCGTCGCGACGAGCGATGGCACGTCGTGCGCCGCTCCGATCGTGGCGAGCAGCGGCGCGACCGGCGTCGTGTTCGCTTTCTCGATCGCGTCGGTGTCCATGCACGCGCGGTAGAACGCGCCCAGCTTTTGGGTGTCGCTGCCCGCGGGTGCGTTGGTGACCTTCGCCGCGCCCTCGAGGATCGTGTGGAGCTCGTCGCGGTTGTGCTCCGCGAGCTCGTCGAAACCGCCCCAGCGGGCGTGCCCGGTCGGCAGCGTCGTGCGCTTCGACCAACCGCCGGTGGCGAACTGGTAGAAGTCGTCGCACGCCTTGCACGTCGGATCGAAGTTGGACGTGTCGATCGCCGGTACGTTCGCGGTCGGCGACGCGGCGCGCGCGCCCGTCATCGCGTTGGGCAGCGACGTGGCGATGAGTGCGGTGAGGGCGGCCGCGCCTAGGGCGCGGATCGCGAGACGAAGCGGATGCATCGGCGTTTCGCTTGCACCAGGCGGGGGCAGTGGCCTCCCAGCCTTGGCGTGCGGCGGGCAGGGCGTCGGTTGGGGCGGGTGCGCCGCGTTCGCGGCGAACGCATGCTCGATGGCGGCGAGGCGGCGCGTGATGATTCGGGATGGCGTACGCGTCGTGTGCGTTGCCGCGCTGCTCGTCGTGCTCGGCGCCTTCGCGGTGGTCGGCGCAGCGACGCACCGCCGGATCTTCGACGAGCGCGACGTGCCGCCGATGCAGACGGCGCTCGTGTTCGGTGCCGGCGTGGAGGACGACGGCTCGCCGTCGGCGATGCTCGGCGAGCGCCTCGACGTTGCGGTGCGGCTCTATCGCACCGGCAAGGTGCAGCGGCTGCTGCTGTCCGCCGACGACCTGCCGAACGACCGCGAAACGCCCGCGATGCTCGCGCGCATCCTCGCCGCGGGGGTGCCGCGCGACCGCGTGCTCGTCGACAACGGCGGTTTCTCCACGCGCAACAGCTGCAGCCGTGCGCGCACGGTCTTCGGACTGCGTTCCGCGACGCTCGTGACGCAGGCATACCACTTGCCGCGCGCGCTGTTCGTGTGCCTGACGTACGGGGTCGACGGCGTCGGCGTCGGCGCGTCCGACTGGGGCAACTACACGATCGCAACGATGCTCCCCCACACGCTTCGCGAGACGGTCGGGATCACCAGCGCTGCGTTGCGGGCGTTGCTACGGCGTTCGGTTCAGCAGGGGTAGTCCGCGGGCCAGCGAGCGGATCGCGTGCGCGATGAAGTCGGTGCGGATGTTTGCGCTCGTGTGGGTTGCGCGGACCGCGCCGTCGAGCGCGATGCTGCGTAAGAAGTAGTTGTCGTTCGGGCCGTATGTGAGCGTCTCCATGAAGCGCTGGCCGTCGAGCCAGGCCGTGCGGTAGCGTTCCGCGCGCGTGGTGTCGTCACGCTCGAGCGCGAAGTCCCATGCGGTGACGATGCCTTCGAGCACGCATGCGGTGTGGAACGACGGTTCGTGCGTGTAGTCGGTGAGGAACGCGCCGCTCGCGCGGTGTTGGCGCGCCACGGCGAAATCGGCCAGCTCGGTGACGAACGCGTACGTGTCGAGCGCGTGGCGCCAGGCGTGCCAGCCCGCGGTATGCCACCATGTCATCGCCCACGGTGAGACGAGGTCGAATCGCTTGCGGTAGAACGCAAACGTCCGTGCGAGCTGGTTGCGGTCCAGGCTGGGGATGCCGCGGCGGTCCATTGCACCCAGCGCGAGGAGTACCGAGCCTGACATGAAATCGAGGTCGCCGTCGATGCGGCGGTCCTCGAAGATCGCGCCGTCGGAGTGTACGAGCGCCGCGAGGCGTGCGCCGGCGTCCGGCGCTATGCGCGCGAGCAGCGTTTCGTCGTTGAGCTCGTCGAGCGCGGTGAGCAGCAGCGCGTCGCACGATGGATCCCAGTCGATCGCGCGCTGCACCGTGCCCGCGTCGCGGGCCGCGAGGAAACGATGCAGGCCGCCGTCGTCGAGCGCGTGCGCCGCGAACAGGAGTCGCGTGGTGGAGCCGTCCACGGTGTGCGTGCCGCGCTCGACGTCGTGCGCGTAGATTGGAAGGCCGTCGGGCTGTACGGTTGATGCGAGGTAGGCGCGGTGGCGTGCTAGCCGGGTCTGCAGCGCGCTGGTATCTTGATTTGCGCCGTTCGGTTCGCGGCTTGGGAAGCCGCGGTCGATGTGGACGACGTCGCCGGCTTCGCACAGGAACGCTGCGGTTTCGAACGTGAGCCAGCGCGCGCGTTCTGGTGCGAGCTTTGCCTTGCGCGCCGTTTCTCGCATGAACTGCGCCGGCTGGTAGTCGCCGAGCACGGCGTACGGCGCGAGGATCAGGGCGAACTCGTCGTCGCCGTACGCCGCGACGGAGTGGCGGCCGAGCAGGACCCAGCGCGCGGCCTCGGCCAGCGGCATCTTCGCGAGCACGCGCCGTTCGTGCAAGAGCGTGACGAGCACGTCGACGTCGTCTGCGTGACCGGGGCGGTCGGTGCGGAAGCGATCATCGTCCCATGCGCGCTTCGTGGCGCGGTCGATGCACTCGGCGAGCGAGTCGCCGAAGGCGATCTGACACCCGATCAGCGCGCCGTCGTAGAGCGAGATCCCGACGCCGTACAGCGGTTCGGGGATGTCTGCGGATTCGTGTGGTTCGGCGGCGTCGTCGTGGCCGAGCGCGCACGCGATGGCATACCGGGCGCGCGCGTGCACGAACGCCGCTAGCTCGGGGCGTTGCGTCCAGTCGGGTTCGGCCGGCGGCGCGCCGTAGCGCGGCCAGCGTTTGCCGGATTCGACGCTGCGCACGACGTCCGCTGCGAACGCCTCGTAGCGCTCTTCGGCTGTGAAGCGCCCTTTGCGCTTGACGTGCGCGATCATCCCTGTCTCGCTCTGGAAGAACTCGCAGTTCGGCAGCGACGCCGCGCTGCGCCACGAGCCGTCCTTCGCGCGCAGCGTGAGCACGTGGCGGCGGTGATCGAGGTCGCGCACGTCGAGCGGGCGTTGCGCGCCGGTGAGCGAGAGCGCGATCGTGCAGCGCTCGAGGTCTGCGCCCGCCTCGCGCGCGGATGCAATCGCGCGCGCGCCGGCGAGTACGATCATGTCCGGCAACTCGGCGGCCGTGCACGCGCGGGCCACCACCATCGCGACGCGCACGCCGTCGTCGTCGCGACGGATGCTGACGTGGAAACCGTCGCTCGCGTCGTATGCGGCGTCGAAGCGCTGCGGCGCCGGCGGCGGCTCGCCGTTCGCGCCGAGCGCGCCGATGCACGCGCGGACGGCGTCGGCGGGCGAGAGACCGTCGGCGATTGGGATGCCGGATCGCGGGACCGGATCGCGCTGCGCGGCGCGCGGGGGCCCGTCGCGGAGTTTGCCGAGGTCGTCGTAGACGTCGAACACGACGTGTTTTTCGTAGCCGCGCGCGGCGAAAAAGCGTTCGGTGCCGTGGCCGGCGAGATCGACCAGCACGAGCACGCCTTCGACGTCATAGCCGTCGGCTTCGAGCGCCGCGATGCCCTGCTTCGCGGAGCCGCCGTACGTCATCGACTCGTCGACGTACACCACCGGACGCGTGCGGTCGCCTTCGCCTTCGACGAGCCGGCGCAGCCCGTACGTCTTCGCTTCTTTGCGCACGAACAACGCCGTGAGCGGGCGCGTTGAGCGTGCGATCATCGCGCCGAGCAGCGGAAGCGCCGACATGCCGTACGTGGCGATCTGCGTCGAGCGGAAGCGCGCGAGCTCGTCGAGCATCGCGTCGGCGGCGAGCCGGATGCCGGCGTCGTGCAGCGTCAGCCCGCAGCCGTAGAAGTACCACGGCGTCGCCGCGTCCGTCGCCGGGATGGGCTGCATCGCGCCAACATCGAGGAAGCAGCGCTGCAGCAGCATCTGCTGCAGCACGCCCCTATCGGTCACCGAGCACTCCGCGCGGAGCCCGCGCTAGCGGAAGTCCTTGGGCTCTTTGTAGTCTTTCGGTTCGACGAAGTCTTTGATGTCTTTGTAGTCTTTGGGTTCGACGAAATCTTTGATATCTTTGTAGTCTTTGGGTTCGACGAAGTCTTTGATGTCTTTGTAGTCTTTGGGTTCGACGAAGTCTTTGATGTCTTTGTAGTCTTTGGCGTCGACGACGTCCGTGATGTCGGCGTAGTCGGGTTCTTTGAAGTCCGTGAAGTCTTTGATGTCTGTGTAGTCTTTGGCGTCGACGACATCCGTGATGTCGGCATAATCGGGCCCTTTGTGGTCTTTTGGACCGATAATGTCTTTGGGATGATCGTCGCCGTCGCCATAATCGGGCCGGCGTTGCGCGCGCTCGTCGACCGTGGCAGCATCGGCGCCGCCGGCAATGCCTGATAGCGGATGGCGCACGGAGCCCGCGGGGTCTTTTACGTCCATCGTTCACCTTCTCGACAGTCGCAAGTACGAAATGGGGACGAAGGATTTGTCCGTCCCCGGCCCGTTTCCTCTTAGGGCCCGAGCAGGCGAGCGGCGCGCGAAATCGCGGTCAGTACTTGTAGCCCGAACCCGGCGGGAACATGCCCTTTGATTTCTTGGTCGTGCGGCGGTACGCGGTCGTCGTGCGCGGTGCCGACGCAGTCGTGGCGCGCGGGGACTGGCCGAGCGGCGTAGCGTAGGCGATGTTGGACGTATAGCGGCCGAACAGCGCCGGGTTCGCGGCGAAATATCGCTCGAGATCGTCGATGCGGTGCTGGTTGGTCGGGTGGTCGGAGAGCATCTCCATGCTGCCGCCCGTATCGGCTTTTTCGAACTGCTGGAACAGCCACACCATCCCCCACGGGTTGGAGCCGGCCGCAGCGCACGTCTCGGCGCCCTTGTGGTCGGCGGCCGATTCGACGTCGCGCGAATACGTCGCCGTTTGCAGCGAGAACCCGATCCCCGCGGCGGTGTCGATCGCTCGCGACGCACGACCGCCCGTGAGAATGTTCGCCAGCGCGTCGCCGATGCTGTAGGTCATGTTCGCCTTCTGCGCCTTTTGGTAGAGGTGCAGCACGTCGTGGTGAATGTCGTGCGACGTTTCGTGGCACAGGACGCCGGCGAGTTCTTCGCGGTTTTGCACGAACTTCATCAGCGAATCCGTCACGTATACGTTGCCGCCGGGAACGGCGAAGGCGTTCGGCTGCGTCTCGTGCACGAGGATGAACTGGAACGGGTGGAAGTATTGCGGATCGGCGACGCGTTTGATTTGCTGCGCGATCGGATTGAGCACCGAGTAGTACGGCGAGTTCGGGAGGATCTCGCCCTTTTGCTGCAGCGCCTGGTACTCTTGCTGGCCGATCTGCATCTCGACCTGGTCTTCGCTCTGTGCGAGGGCCGGCGAGGCGCCGGCGGCGGTCAGGAGCCCGATTCCGAGGAGCGTCACGGCGATACGTCTCATGTCTGCTTCAACGTACCCCTCCGGCGGCGTGTTAGCGCACGGCGTCCAGGATCAGCGTCACGGTGCGTGTAAAGCCGGCGCTCGGTCGCCCGAGTGGGGGCGCGAGAAGACCGCCGCGGGATGAAGCGATTTCAGCCTGTGCGCGACCGCACGTCGTAGGGGCGAGCAGAAAGGCCCTCGGCCGTGATGTCGTAAGAAGCTTCGACGTGGCTCCCTTCGGTTTACGTCGCCCCCCGGTGAGTAGGAATCCGTATCGCACGGACGAACGCGGGTCCCTCGCCCGGCGCGGGTGTGATGTAATGGTAGCCTGCGACCTTCCCAAGGTTGATGCGCGAGTTCGATTCTCGCCACCCGCTCCAGCGATTCCGGCGACGTAGCCAAGTGGTAAGGCAGAGCTCTGCAAAAGCTCCACCCCCAGTTCGATTCTGGGCGTCGCCTCCAATCGTTCTGCTGGTAGCAGCGTTCCTCGCTACCGCAATTGCGGGCCCGCTGATCGGCGTCCGCCAGCTCGACGCCGCGTCCGGCTCGCAAGTCCGTCTCGCCGACGCGCGCTCCGATCTCGATGCGCTGCTTCGGCTACAGCTCGCCGAAGAAACCTCGCTGCGCGGCTACCTCGCCACGCACAACCCGCTCTTCCTCGACGAGACCCCGCCGAATCCCGTCTTCGATCAGCAAGCCATCGATCTGGAACGCCTTCTCCGCACGGCCGAGAGC
>JALZBE010000308.1 GCA_030947665.1 Vulcanimicrobiota bacterium
GGATAGCCTTCCGGGAACACGAGCACCACGCGCCCGTCGCGCAGCAGCGCGGCCGCCTCGCGCAATCCGGCACGCAGGTACTGCCGTACCTCGCTCGCGGCATAGCCGCCGCGCGCGCCGGCCGTCGCGGGCCGCAGGATCACCGGATAGCGCGCCCACGCGCACACGCGCTCCATCCAGCGCCGCTGGCGCGCATCCGCGGCCCAATCGAGCCCGACGACGATGTGCACCGGCCGCGCGAGATGCCGCACGAGCACGGCGCCGTCGAGGAGATGATGGACGTGTCTCGCGGCGAGCAGCACCGGCCCGGTACGCGGCACGCGTTCGAGACCATCGACCGTGACGCCGTCGGTCATCGTCCGCAGCGACCACCAAGCGATCGCGCGCGGACCGAACATTCCAACAGGCGGATACCCGCCGCTCACGCGTACGCGGCAGCGCCGCGCGACCGCCCCAGCGCGACCGCGGCAGGAAGCAGCGCCAGCACGACCGCCGCAACCGCGGTCGGCCACATCCCGGCGGAAACGCTGAGCACCATCGACCACGCGACGTTGACCGCATACACGACGAACGGCAGCGCCACGCGCGCGGCGGGCGCGAAACGCTCGCGCCACAGGAGCCGTCCGACCGCAACGAACAGCAAGCCGGTCCCGAACCACCCGGCGAGATTACGCAGCGGCATTCCGAAGTACGGCCCGCTTTCGTGCCAGATCCAGAAGTGGATGTACTGCATCTGCGGCGCGGCCATCGACGGATCGAGCACGAGATCCCACGCGGTCAGCAGCCACGTCCCGAGCACGATCGACCACAACGTGCGATTGCGCCAACCGCGCCGAGCGACGAAGGCGTCGGCGAGCACGAACGAAGCAAAGCCCATGTAAAACCACGACAGCGGAACCGCCACGGGCACACGCCCCAGCAGCTTTGGCCCAAGAAAATCGGTGTATTCATACCCACCGAACGGCCAACCGGTCTTCGTCCCGGTGAGCTCGGCCGTCGCCGAGATGAGCGTCGCCGCGAAGAAGAAGACGACCGTACGCCGCACGCCGAGCGCATACACGCCGAACGCAAGCATCGCGATCGCACCCAGAAACATCGCGGTGCCGCCGGTCTTGTCGATTGCAAAGGCAAAGAACGCGGCAGCGCTGGCCTTCCCGGCCCACAACTCAGGATGCGGGATCGCGATCAAAATCCCAAACAGCCCAACGACGAGCGCAAACACGTGCAGCCCGGTAAACGCCCACGCGATCCGCTTCACGCGCTCGTCTCCGCAACGAGCACGCGCCCGCGCCACACATGGCTGCGCCGCAGCGCGCTCGCGATCAGCAACGCAACCGCGGGCACATCAGCGAGCGGCGACAACCAATAAGCAAACGACGGCCGCACATACGCTCGCCGCGTCCCAACCAACACCCCGAGCCGCATGAAAACGAGCGCAAAGATGATCCCCGTCGCCAGACGCGCAAACGGCACGCGATCGCCCAGCGCAAGCAGCACGACGAGCGTGGGCAGCGGCAGTGCCTGCGCGAACGCAAGCTCGGCGAGCGCGAGCGCAAGCCGCGCGGGCGCCACGAAGCGATCGCGCAAGGTCAGCGAGCGCGGCCAGTTCAACGCGCAATCGCGCCACGAGTCGTGCATGCGCACCACCGCGTCGCCTTCGAAGAATCCCACGTGCTCACCGTTGGACGCCAGCACCCGCGCGATCGTCACGTCCTCACACCGCGAAGCCCGCGCGGCGCGAAACACATCGCCACGCAGCAACGCGTCGCGCCGCCCGACGAATACCTGCCCATTCGCCTGCACGCGCGCCGGATCGCGCATCACGACGTTCGGCAGCCCGGCCCGATAGACGAGCGTCGTGAGTAAGGCGGGATGCAGCAAAGCAGCCGCCATGTCCGGAAGCTCCTGGCGCGTCGCGACGCTCAGCGCCGCCAGCCCGTCCTCTTCAGCACGCGCAACGGCATCACCGAGCAGCGCCGGACCAACGCGAACGTCGGCGTCGACAGTCGCCAGCCACGGAGCAGTCGTCGCGCGCAACCCGCTCTCGAGGTTCCAGGCCTTGCCGTTCCATCCGGGCGGCGTCGGAGACGCATCGACGAAGCGCACGCGCGGCTCGCGCGCGGCGGTTGCCGCAACGACCGCGCGGGTTCCGTCCGTAGAACCGCCATCGACGACGACGATCTCGGCAAGCTCGCTGCCACAGCGCGCCAACGCGGCGAGCGAGGCGCCGACGCGCAGTTCTTCGTTCAACACCGGGATGACGACAGCGATCCTCCCCGCCGCGGACGGCATCGCAGCGCTGAGCGGCGCACCACCAGCAGTCGAAATCATCCGCATCGCCGCGCGAACGCCCGCAATCGCTTCAAGAAGCACCGTCACGAGCACGAGCAACATCGCGCACCCTTCGACAAGCTCAGGGTGACATCAGGTTCCGGCCGACGGACGCCACGATCGTGGCGCACCCGCCCACCCAGCCAAGCTCATCGGGAAAGCCCGCCTAGTGCAGCATCCAAGCCTCAGGCCCCGGCCGCCGCCGCCCGCCCACATAGAGGTAGCGCCCGCTACCGATGGTCCGCGGCGGCCCGGTAAACAGCGCGTCATCGCGCTCGAGCTCGAACGAGGTCTCCCCGCCGCCGGAGAACCGCAACCGATGCCCGCCGCCGTCCAGCACGACGTCACGCAGCGTCATGCCTTCGAGGTGCAACTGCGTGAGCTGCACGGACGCAAAGCCGCCATGCTGCTGCGGCGGGACGAGCGCCCAGCCCTGAAGCGACGACAGGCTGAAGTACGAGCGCAAGACGCCGGCGATGCGAACCTCGCTGCCGACCGAAGCGATGCGGACCGTCAGAACGCACGGCTTTTCAGCCCACTCTAAAAGGAGCCGATGAAACACGCCGAGTCGCAAAACAACACCCTCTCGTTGCGACGTGGGGAGATGACCAATCTACGCCGGAGGGTGCCCGCGAGTCCTGGCGGCCAAGCCTCCGATTCCCTGCGGCCAACCCTTGCCGGACGGTCGGGCCGACGCAGACGGCGAAGCGATGATGCTCATGGTTGTCCAGACGGCGGAGCTTCGCGAGGCGCTCGAGCGCTGGTTCGGGTTCTCCAGCTTCCGTCCGTCGCAGGAAGCGATCGTCCGTGACGTGCTCGCGGGGCGTGACGTCTTCGCGCTGCTGCCGACCGGCGGCGGCAAGTCGCTCTGCTACCAGCTCCCGGCGGTCCTGACCGAGGGCCTCACGGTCGTGATCTCGCCGCTGATCGCGCTGATGAAGGACCAGGTCGATGCGCTCGACACCGCCGGGGTGGGCGCGACCGCGCTGAACAGCTCGCTGGAGTGGCCGGAGCTGCGGCGGCGCCTCGACGGCCTCGAGCGCGGCGCCTACAAGCTGCTCTACGTCGCGCCCGAACGCCTCACGCTGCCGGGCTTCGCCGACGACCTCGAACGCTGGAACGTCGCGCGCTTCGTCGTCGACGAGGCGCACTGCATCAGCGAGTGGGGCCACGACTTTCGCCCGGAGTACCGGCGCATCGCGCCGCTGCGCGAGCGTTTCCCGGGCGTCCCGTTCTGCGCGTTCACCGCGACCGCGACCGCGCGCGTGCGCGACGACGTCGTCGCGCAGCTCGGGCTGGTGCGTCCCGCCGTGCACGTCGCGTCGTTCGATCGGGCGAACTTGACGTACCGCGTGCTGCACGCGCCGCGCACGATCGACGCGCTGGTGACGTGGATGCGCGCGCGGCCCAACGACGAGGCCGGCATCGTCTACGCGGGCAGCCGCGCGAACACCGAAAAGCTCGCCGACGCGCTCGTCGCTGCCGGGATCCCGGCGCTTGCGTATCACGCGGGATTGGACTCGGCCACGCGCGGGAAACGCCAGGAGGCGTTCATTCGCGACGACGTGCGCGTGATGTGCGCGACGATCGCGTTCGGGATGGGGATCGACAAGTCCAACGTGCGGTTCGTCGTGCACTGGGACGTGCCGCGCAGCCTCGAAGGCTATTATCAGGAGACCGGCCGTGCGGGCCGCGACGGCCTTCCCGCGGAATGCGCGTGGTTCTTTGCGTACGGCGACATTGCGCGCATCGAGCGCTTCATCACCGAGAAGCCCGCGAGCGAACAGCCGGCGGCGCGCGCGCAACTGGAGCGGATCAAGGCGTTCGCCTATTCCAACGGTTGCCGCCGCCGCGAGCTGCTCGCGTATTTCGGCGAGACGTACCCGCACGAGCAGTGCGGAAATTGCGACAACTGCTTGGCGCCTCGCGCGTCCTACGACGCGACGACAGACGCACAGAAGCTGCTGTCGTGCATCTACCGGGTGCGCGAGTCCCACGGCTACGGAGTCGGGATCGCGCACGTGATCGACGTGCTCGTCGGCGCGAAGACGGAGAAGATCGAGCGCTGGTACCACGAGCGGCTCTCGACGTACGGGATCGGCAAGGACCGCGACCGCCGCGCGTGGCGCCACCTGGCCGACGAACTGCTGCGGCTGGGCTTGATCGCGCAGGACGCGGC
>JALZBE010000309.1 GCA_030947665.1 Vulcanimicrobiota bacterium
TTTCATCCGCGCGAAGACGTGTGACCGCTCCTGGTCAGGTGCGGGGTGCTAGACCCTCGCGCCGCGTCCCGTCATGAGATTGTAGATCACGAGGATGATCGCGATCACGATCAAGATGTGGATGATGCCGCCGCCGAAGTGCAGCAAGAAGCCCAACAGCCACAAGACGAACAAGACGACGATGATGCCCCAGAGGAGTCCAGCCAAGGTATTGCCCTCCCTTTCGAGCGTCGCTTGCCCGTCCTGGAACCTTCCTAATCATCCCCGTGCGCAGACGTGCGCGCGCGCCTGGGGCGCCGGTACGGCGGGGCCGTTCCGGGGTAAGTCGTGCGCGGCCCCGATGGGTCGGAAAGCGAGCGAGACATGGGTCTGAAGGATGCGTTCGAAAAGGCGGCCGAGGCCGTAAAGCACGGAGCCGAGGACGTCAAGGATTATGTCAGTGAAGCCGGGCACCGCGGCGCAGCCGAGGGCGAGCAGGCCAAACGCGACGTCGCCGGCGACACGCTGACGCCGGGCGAGCAGGTCGGATCGGTGCTGAACCAGGGCAAGGAAAATCTCGAAGCAGGCTACGATCACGCCAAGCGCGACGTGCGCGACCTCTAACCGTACGACGAACCCGCGTGCATGAACGCCGAGGCGAACACCGCCTCGGCGTTCTTTCTTTTCTTCTCCTTCTTCTCATGGCGTTCGCGCAGCGACCGTGCGGTCGTCACGGTTTCGCGTTCAGCGTCGCGGGCAAAAATGTATGCGAACTCATCGCTCGACGAGGAAGCCAACGATGCCCGACGTGCTCACGCTGCTGAAAAAAGATCACGACAAAGTGAAGCAGCTCTTCAAAGAAGTCAACGATTTGAGCGACGGCGCGCACGCGACGCGCCGCAAGCTGTTCGAGCAGATCGACGAGGAGCTGTCGCTGCACGCGAAGCTCGAAGAGACGATCTTCTATCCGAAATTCAAGGCGAAGACGAAGGCCGCGAGTGACGAACGCGATGAGATTCTCGAGGCGCTCGAGGAGCACGCGTCGGTGAAGGACCTGTTGCGCAAGCTCGAAGGGACGGATCCTTCCGACGAGACGTACAAGGCGAAGGTGCAAGTGCTCGGCGAGCTCGTCGAGCATCACGTCAAAGAAGAAGAAACCGAGATGTTCAAACAGGCCCGCAAGCTGTTCAGCAGCGAGGAGCTCGACGAGATCGGCGCCCAGATCGAGGCCGCCAAAGAACGCGCGGGAGCGACCGCCTAGCGCGCGCGGGTCGCCTCGCGCGCCTTGACCAGCGCCGTGAGCGTCTCGTTGTACGGCGTCGGCACGGCGGCGCGGCGGCCCGCCGACACGACCGCGCCGTTGATGAAGTCGACCTCGGTCGCCGCGCCGGAGCGCAGGTCATACAGCATGGAGTTCTCCAGCTCCGCGGTCTGCTCGACGATCCCGCGCACGTAGGTCCACGGATCGGTGAACGGCAGCGGGATGCGCATCGCGTTCGCGACGGTCGCCGCTTCTTGCGCGAGCGAGCGCGCGACCTCGCTCGCGTGCTCGTCGGTGAGCACCACGCCGTTGGGCCGGTCGAGGAGCGCCGCGACCGGATTGATCGCCGCGTTTGCGATGAGCTTACCCCACAAGTGCGGGCGGATGTCGTACGCGGCGCTGGCGCGGAACCCCGCGTCGACGAGCAGCCGCGCGACGCGGTTGATCGCGTCCGGCGATGCCCCGGCGCTGCCCAGCACCGTCGTACCGTCGCCGATCCGCCGCGCCTCGCCCGGCGAAACGGTCAGCGCCGATTCGGTGGTCGCGCCGATCACGAGCGAGATCGTGCTGCCCAACGACGTCTTGATCGCCTCTTCGTTGCCCAGGCCGTTCTGCAGCGAGACGATCACCGTCGCGGGGCTGAGCTCGGCCGCAAACGGTCGCAGCGCGCGCAGCGTATCGGTCGCGCGCACGAAAACGAACAGCGCCTGGACGCCGAACAGCTCGCGCGGTTCGCTCGTCGCAATGGCGGCGCGCGCTTCCCCGTCGACGCGCAGCCCGTCGCGCCGAATGGCGTCGACGACCTGGCCCCGCTGCTCGAGGAGCACGACCTCGTTCGAGGCAGCAAGCCGCTGCCCGAACAACGTGCCTAAGGCCCCGGCTCCGACGATGCCTATTCTCACCGCGCCATGACCCGCTTTCTCGCCGTCAGTCCGATCAAGAGAACCCCCGCGCAGAACCCGCCGATGTGGGCGAAATACGCGGTCCCTCCGGTGGACTCCGCCGCGCGGTCGCTGATCGTGGCGAATCCGTTGAGGAACTGGGTCGCGGCCCACACGCCGATGACCAGGATCGCCGGCAGGCGCACGAAGAGCGGAAAGATGACGATCGGCACGATCGTGCGAATCGACGCGAACGGGAACGTCACGAGGTAGCCGCCGAGCACACCGGCGATCGCACCCGACGCCCCTAGCGCCGGGACGTGGCTGCCGGGACCGATGACGATCTGGGCGATGCCGCCGGCGATGCCGCACAGCACGTAGTACGCGAAAAAGCGCACGTGGCCGCACGCGTACTCGATCGCGGGGCCGAACACGAACAAGAACAGCATGTTGAAGCCGATGTGCAGCCAGCCGCCGTGCAAGAACATCGATGAAAGCAGCGTCAGCGGCGGAAACGCCGGCGACGGCGGATCGAGCGCGACGTCGTGCGTGACGTCGTACGGGATGAGCGCGAATGCGTTGATAAACCGGTCGATCTCCGGCGCGTTCAGCTCCTGGAAAAACACCCACACGTTCGCCGCGATGAGCGCGTACACGACGAACGGAAATCCCCGAAACCGCCGTTCGTCGTCCCCGATCGGGATCACATCAGAACTGGTACTGCAGGCCGAACGTGGTGCGGCGGCCGTTGCGGAGCAAATCGCGCTCGCCGCCGAAGATCGTCAGGCCGTTGCCCAGCTGAAAGTTTGCGTACGCGTCGGTGGTCGGGCGGCGCAGATCGTACACGCGTGCTTCCAGCCCCAGGCCTCGGCTCAGCGCGGGCGAGTACACGGCGCGCGCGCCGAGCCGCGAGTAGAGCACGCCGCCGCCGATCGATAAACCGGGCCGCAGCTTCGTCATCGCGGCGAAGTTCCACGACGACTTCGCGCCGATGTCGTTCGCACCGGCGAACAGGTAGGTGTCGCCTTTCGGCAACGCGATGACGTTGATGTCCGTCTGCGGACCGCGATCCCTCGTCAGCAGCGGCGAGCTGTTCGTTCCGGCGCGCTGGCGGTCGAGCTCCGAGACGCGGACCTGCAGCGCGATCAGATCCCGCACGAGGCTGCCGACCTTGTTCTTGATGTTGCCCTGTGCCGAGCCCGGCGGCGGCGTATTGCCGGGCTCCGGCGCGCCTGGCCGCCGCGGAAACGTGCCGTTGGGCAGCGGCGTTCCGCCGGGTGCGGGCGTCGCGCCGCGGTCGACGCCGTAGACGCTCGACCGGCCGCCGAACTGCGCGAGCAGCGAGTTCGCCTTCTGCGCGGCCGCGTCGACGTTGGCGACGGTGTCGCGCAGCTGAGCCTGCGTCTGCGGGTTTCCGGTGACGTTGCGCAAGTCGTTGGCGATCGACGAGAACGTGGTCGCCGTCTGCGCGATGCCCTGCGTCGTCTGCAAGATGTTCGACCGCAGTTGCGGATCGGACGCCAGTGCGGTTACTTGATCGGCAGTCTTGTTGAGATCGCGCGCAGACGCGTCGAGCGCCGTGACGATCGCGTCGAAGTGGCCGGAGTTGCGCCGCACCGTCGTGTCGAGCTGCGCGGTCATGTCGTTGATGTTGGCGCTGCTGCGTTCGATCGCGAGCTGCAGCGTGTTCGTCAACCCGTCGATCCGCCGCGACAGCCGCTGGAACGACTGGTTCGCGGTCACGCTGATGTCGTTGGCGTTGTTGAGCGCGGACTGGAAGGTGTTGAGCAGCTGCGGTTCGCGGCGCGAGAGCTCGGCGAGCATCGCGTCGACCTTCTTCATCTCGCCCTGGCCTTGGTCGAGCAGCTCCTGGATCGTCGCCGGGTTCGTGCCTTGCGGCTGCTGCTCCATCGGCAGAATTTCGTGCGGCAGGACCGCCACCGCGGCGGGGGCGTTGGTCGGGGCAGCGTACCCGGACGGGTGCGGAGCCGGCACGGCCGGCACGATCTCCAGCGACGAGTCGCCGGTCAGGGGGGCCTGGATCAGGAAGCGCGCGTTGCGCGGCACGTCGACGTTGTTGTCGATCGCCAAGATCACCTCGACGGTGAAATCTTCGGGGATGAGCTTCGTCTGGTCGACGACGCCCACGATGACGCCACTCTCGTACACGAGCGCCCCCTTGTGCAATCCGGCTGCGGACTTGAAGTGCACGCCGATCTTATACCGCCCCCCGGTGCCGACGTTCGCGAGCACGAGAAAGAAGCCGAAGAGCCCGAGCAGGGCGACGATGGTGAAGACGCCGACGATCGCTTGTCTGTTCATGATGTTAAATCGGTATCGGCCCGACTTCGCTCCCTTGCAAGAATTGCTGGACGATCGGATTGGG
>JALZBE010000310.1 GCA_030947665.1 Vulcanimicrobiota bacterium
GCATCAGCGCGTCACGAGCGACGCCGCGAGCGCGATCGCCACGACGTCTTCGGCGACCGCGGCGGGGATCGCGCCGATCTTCGCGATCGCCGCGGCGCGCGCGGCGTGACCTCCGTACGTGCCGAGGAGCGCGCCGATCGCGCCCACGATCGCGCCGCCGACCGGCGAGCCGCCGTGCCACGCGCTGATGAACCACCCCGCGATCGCGCCGCTGAGCGGCCGAATGACGATCGACGGGAACGCCGTCCGCGACGGAATCTTCGGCGACGCGTCGGCAACGAATTCGCCGAGCGCCCCCAGGCCCAGGACGATCCCCCAGACACCGACGCCGCGCGACAGCGCGAGCGCCGCCAGCGAGGTAAACGTTCGGAGCCCCGAGACGAAACCGATCCCGAGCGCGAGAAGCAGACTTTCCATTCCCCGAGTATACAGCATGCGCGCGCCGGTAAGCCGGCCGTAAGCGCGGAGGGTAAGGCGGCGGTAAGCGCCGCGTGAGACACCTGCCTCGGTCGCCGCATTTTCGCCGGCGATCGAGGAGATTCTCATGGCAATCGGCGACGGCATACGCCGCGACATCCAGCTCGTCTCGGATATGGAGCGCAATCGGTTCATCGCGGCGATCCTCGCGCTCGACACGGCGCGCTTCTATCCGGACGGCGTCTCGTTTTGGGACAAACAAGAAGACATCCACAAGAACGCGCACGCGGCCGGAGCGGACGTGCACACGGGCTTCGCGTTCCTGGGCTGGCACCGCGAACTGGTCAACCGGCTCGAAGGATTGCTGCGCGAGGTCGATCCGGATCTCTCGCTGCACTATTGGGACTGGACCGTCGACCCGACATCGACGGCAGGTGGACGCGCGAACCTGTTCACGCCGCAGTTCATGGGGAACGCGCACGGCGACGCCGGACCGCCGCTGCAAGATTTCGAGTCGACCGAAGGCTTCGGGCACACGCACGTGTGGCGCAACGTGCTCGGCGGCGTCCCCGCGATCACGTCGGATCACGATCTGATCCACTCCAGCGACGGCGCGATGCCGAGCGACCAGTACAACCTATTCTTGAATGCGATGCAGATCGCCCACGGCTACGCGCACGTGAGCTACATCCGCGGGACGATCTCGGATTCGCATTTCTCCTTCCACGATCCGTTCGTGTTCTTGCTGCACTCCAACGTCGACCGGTTGTGGGCGATGTGGCAGACGCAAATCGGTCAAGAGTGGCGGCTCGATCCGAATCAAACGTACGGCGCGGCTGGCGCCGATCCGATGTCGTCCCTCAATACCGAGGTCCAGCCGTGGGCCGGCGACGAGGGCACGGGCTACCCGCCGCTGCGGCCGTGGGCTCCGCCGGAGAACCAGCAGATCCACAAGACGTACAAGGACATCACGATCGTCGCGCCGGCCTGCTACGACACGCTGCCGGTCAACGTGCAGGTTGTGGACGTCGAGAATCCGGGCTCGGTCATTCGCTTCAACGACGTGCCGCAGGGCGAGACCACCATTCGCGCGGCGGTCTTCAGAATCTATTCGTGCGTGCCGGTCACCCTGCACGTCACCACGCCGCCCGGCGCGCCGTACACGGTCGTCACGCCCCTCGGCACCGTCATGGTCGGACACGGTCCGGAGCTGTTCCAAGAAGGCCGCATCTGGTTCTCGTTCACGGGCGGCGCGCCGGGGCCGGCTCCGGCCGCGAGCGCGGTGATCCGCTGCAACGAAACCGGGCACGACTTCAACTTCACGTTCCAGGGCAACTCGATCGCCAGGCCCACCGTCGCGACGATGCTCGTCCTCGACCAGTCCGGCAGCATGGCATTGCCCGCGGGAAGCACGGGTCTCACGCGCATCGAGGTGCTGCACGATGCGGCAACGCAGTTCGTGCAGCTGGTGCCGGCCGGAGACGGCGTCGGCATGGTGCGGTTCGACGACACCGCGTTTCCGGGGATCGCCGTGCAGACGCTCGGCGCGGGGATGTTCGATCCCAATCGCGTCGCGGTGCAACACGCGGTGCAGACCATCGTACCTAGCGGCGCGACCTCGATCGGCAACGGGCTGACGCTGGGACGGAACACCCTCGATCCGGTGATGGGCTTCCAGCAAAAAGCCGTCGTCGTCTTCACCGACGGGCTCGAGAACACGTCGCTGTACATCGGCGACGTCCTCGGCCTCATCAACGATCGCACGTACGCGATCGGCCTGGGCAACGAGCAGCAGGTCAGCACCGGCGCGCTCACCACGCTGACGAATCACACCGGCGGCTACGTCTTGGTGAGCGGCCCGCTGCTGTCCGGCAACGACGACTTCTTCCGGGTGAGCAAGTATTTCATGCAGATCCTCGCCGGCGTCACCAACAGCAACATCGTCATGGACCCCACGGGAGTGCTGGACGCGAAGACGCGCGTGCGGATCCCGTTCGTCGTCGCCGACTCCGACATCGAAACGACCGTCATCCTGTTGACGGACGTCGCGGGGATCCCGTTCGATCTAGAAACGCCGCACGGCGAAATCATCCGCCCGGCAAACGCGGCCGCCGCGGGCGCGACGTTCGAGGTCGGCCACAAGATGAGCTTCTACCGGTTCAGCGTGCCGCTGCTCCTTGGCGGCCGCGAGGCTGGAGCCGGCACCTGGCACGCCGTCTTGGGCGCCGGCGAGCAGCAGCTCGTCGACAAAGCCGCGGTCGCCGTGCGCAAGGGGCAGCTGCGGTACAGCCTGTCGGTACACGCGCGCTCGAATCTGCGGTTCACGGCGCGCGTCGCGCAAACCGGTCTCGAACCGGGCGCGACGCTGACGGTCGTCGGATCGCTGCGCGAGTACGGTGTGCCGGCGATGTCCGGCGCGACGGTGCGCGCGATCGTCACGGGACCCGACGGCTCGCCGACGACGCTGCACATGCCGCAGACGCAGCCGGGACGCTTCGAAGGCTCGTTCAACGCGTCGAATCCGGGCGTCTATCGCTGCCGCGTGCTCGCGCAGGGCGCGACGATGCGCGGCCTGGCGTTCACGCGCGAGCAGGACGTCACCGCGGCCGTGCTCATCGGCGGCAACGCGCCGCCGCGCACGACGCCGCCCGATCAGGGCCGCGGCGCCGAAGCGCTCTGCGAGCTCGCGAAATGCCTGGTGGGCGGACCGCTGGAACGCGTGCTGCACGCGGTCGGCATCGATCCCAAGTCCGTCCTCGCATGCATCGACAAGGCCTGCGAACACCGCTTCGGCCGGCCGTCCAAAGCCGAGCTCGCGCGCCGCGAGGGGACGGCGTAAGCACGTGACCGCGCGACATCGGCGAAGGAACCTCGGGGCTTCGCCGGCCCCGAGGAACCTCGGCGGTCGCCAGCGTACGAAGGGGTGTAGTATGCTCCGTTTGCGCCGCCGCCCGGCATGAGCCCTCGCAAGAAAGCGGACCTCGGCAAGGCGCTCGGCACTCGCCAGGCGTCCATCCTCGAATACCTGTGGGCGCATGGTCCGCAGTCGGTGTCCGAGTTGCATCGCGGCCTGTCCGAGCGCGAGGATCTCGCGTACACGACGGTGTTCACCGAGCTCAGCCGCATGCTCAAGAAGCGCCTCGTCGCCAAGGGTAACGACGGCGGCTCGCATCTCGACATGCGCTACCGCGCGGCCGTCAGCCGCGAAGACATCGTGTCGATGATCGTCGCGCAGACGCTCGGCGGTTTGATCTCCGCGCACGGTCCCGCGGCGGTCCACGGCTTCGTCGACGCCGTGGCGCACGATCCGTCCGCGCTCGAAGAACTGCGGCGGCTGCTCAACGCCCGTTCGCGCAAAAAGCCGTAGCGGCGTGCGGTTCGTCCGCGCGCTCTGGCCGGTCGTTTTTCTCATCCCGCTGTCGTGGTGGGCGGACCGCGGCTGCCGGTTCGCCGGCGTGGACCCGCTGTACCACACCACGCTGTGGTTTCACGAGCGCCTCGGCTGGTTCGTCGCCGCGCTCGCGCTGGTATCGGCCGCCGTCGTCGTCGCGAAGATCGTCGTGGCGCGGCGTCGCTTTGCCGGCCTCAAGCAGCTCGCGGAGCCGCTTCCGGCGCGCCTGCAGCGCGCGCTCGAACGCGCGTCCGCCGAACTCGGCATCGCCGTGCCCGCGGTGCTCTACCTCGATGTCGCCGCCCCGATCGCGACGACGGTTTTCGGCCGCACGATCCTGTTCTCGCGCGGCTTCGCCGCACCGCTCGACGACGGCGATCTCGAGCTCGTCGTGCGGCATGAAGTCGCGCACGTGCAGCGTCACGACGCGACGGCCGGCGTCCTGTGGCATCTCGCCTTCGCGGCGCTGCTCATCCCCGGCTTCGAGCCGCTCGAGCGGCGCCTGCACGCGCGGCGCGAACGCGCGGCCAACGTCACGGCGGCGAACGGGCGCGAGGAGCGCTATCTGTCGCTCGTGAGCCGCGCGCCGCGCGGTGCCGACGTGTGCGCGGAAGCGCGGCTCGGCCTCGAGGCGGCGGCCTGGCGGCCCGAGGACCGCTGGCTGGTGTGGTTCGCGCCGCTCGCCGTGGTCG